>CAZIGO010000024.1:10755-19972 GCA_964538595.1 uncultured Chitinophagales bacterium
CAATGGGACCGAAGAGTTCTTTTTCGTAAATTGAAGTTTCACTAGCATCGATCTCCAAAATAGTGGGAGCACAGGTGCGGGCATCTTCAAAGTCCTCATTTTTGACGGTCTCCGGTTCCAACGCTACGTCTCCCAACTTTTGCGAGTCTTTTTGGGCCCGCTCTAACGTCTTTTTACTTTGAATGGCCCCCAATGTGCCGGGTCCCATTTTGGGATGATTGGCCAATCCGGAAATGCTTTTCTTTAAATTTTTGACTACTTCTTCATAAGAAACGTGCTCTCCATCTACTTCAATACCATCTTTAGGAACGAAGAAATTTTGGGGAGCCGTACACATTTGACCAGAATACAAAGAAGCAGAGAAGGAAAGGTTTTGCATCATCGCCTTCATATCATCAGTAGAATCTAATATAACCGAGTTTACACCTGCTTTCTCTGTAAAAACGGTCTTCCCTTCTTGTTCCAGGGATTCTATATAATTTCCAAATTCTGTGCTACCAGTATAATCGATTAGTTGAACGCCTTCATGTTCTGCTAAATCTTTAGTAATGGGATCATCGTGTGTATCTGGAGCTAACTGCACCACATTAGGGTCAATATCGTTTTCCTGGAAAACCTTTTGAAGCTCACTGACCACGATAGCCATCGGCAATATAGCCCCAGGATGGGGTTTTACGATAACGGGATTACCTGCAATCAAATTAGCAAAGACACCCGGCACTGTATTCCATACCGGGAAAGTAGAACAACCAATCGCCACCCCTATTCCTTTGGGTATAGCTTTAAAGTTCTTTTCAAGTTTTATTTCATATTTTCCCATCTCACGTTCCCACATTACCTTGTCCGGGAACCGATTCAACTCCTCATATCCCATAGCAACAGCTTCTAACGCTCGATCATTGGCATGAGGGCCCGAAGCCTGAAAAGCCATCATAAAACCCTGGCCCGTCGTATGCATCGTCGCCTGGGCCTGCTCAAAAAAACGATCTTTATGGCGTTCCAATCCTTCGATAAGTAATCCAGCCCTTTCTTCAACTTTAGTTTTCCGCCATTCAGCAAAAGCATCTTGGGCATGAGCGACTAAAGCATCAGCAGAATATTGGGGGTATTCTATATCTAAAGGAGCTTGGAGATAAGGGGATTCTTCTTGTCCTTTCCATTCATCTACCTCTTCTTGCAACAATTGATCAAACTTATTTCCTTTAAGAGACTCAAAAGCTTTTTTACCTTCTTTTGATGCTTCTTTCCCATATGCTTTGGGATGCTCGGGATAATGAGCATAAAAACTTCGTTGATGCACTGCTTTAACAGCCTTGTCCAAGGCTTCTTTATGTTTTTTATACAAACTCATACCAATTTAATTTCTTTTTGACAGGTGTATACATACAAAAATAGCTTTTATTGTTTATTTGTCAAAATTTACTCGTAGCTTATCTACTTGTGTCCCACCACCAAAAGAGCGGTCAGTAAAGCAATTAGAACAGCGTCTGAAGCCCTTTATCTAAATTAATAGGATATTAAAAGTAAGTTCCTAATGCACACCATGCATCCATTTTTTAAGGAGGGGTACCAGGAAAAACAGGACTATACCTGAAGCTATAGCGACCAGGGCCAAACTACCGAACACATCACTATAGATGGGTAATGTTTCAATAGCCGAAGCATTTTCCCCTAAATTTTCAGGGGGAGAGGTAAGTGCTGCTATACCCCCTGCTATATGGTGAGCAAATGAAATGGATAAAAACCAAGCTCCCATCACAAACCCTACAATACGCGCAGGTGACAATTTTGTAATCATTGATAACCCGACGGGCGACAAGCAAAGCTCCCCAGTAGTATGCAAAATATAACCGAGAAATAGGAAAAAGAGGGGTATCTTACCACTTTCACTGGCAAAATACTTGGCTCCCACTACAAACGCACCAAATCCCAATCCTAATTGTATTAATCCTAATGCAAATTTAGAAGGAGTATACGGTTCAAAATTTACATTTCGAAGTTTTACCCATATCCAGGAAAAGAGGGGAGCCAAAAGTATAATAAACATCGGATTTACACCCTGGAACATCGATGTTTTAAGCTGTGTCCCCATGATGGTCCGGTTTACATTACGCTTGGTAAACATGGTAATAGAACTGCCGGCCTGTTCAAAGAAAGCCCAGAACACCATGTGAAAGACAGCTAAGATAATGATGACATATATCCGTTGTCCTCCTACTTTTTCTTGTTTAACAATAGCTTCAAACAATAACACTCCTAAAATGACCGCTCCCAAAATACCCAATAGATAATCGAGCCATTCATTTTGGTTTACTAATAAAGCAAAGGGTAGTACCGCCACAAAGGACAAAATGATGATCAAATTTCTAACACTAATATAAGGTATTACGTATTTTTTAAGGCCTTCCGGATCCGGGGGGTTCCCTTTGTCTCCTAATGCTCCCATTCCCCGCCAAAAGACTAACAAACCAGCTAACATACCAATGCCCGCTAAGCCAAATCCATAATGCCAACCATAAGTTTCCCCCAGATAACCACAAGTTAAAGGAGCTAATAAGGCTCCCACATTGATGCCCATATAAAATATAGTGAACCCCGAATCGCGGCGAGGATCTCCTTCGTTATAAAGTTTGCCTAACAAGCTGGAAATATTAGGTTTGAAGTAACCATTACCAATAATCAGTAAAGCAAGGGCAGCAAAAAAGAAATAAATATTTTCTATTGCCATGGTAAAGTGCCCTAAAGCCATCAAGCAAGCTCCTAACATAATTGCTTTGCGATAACCCAGGTAACGGTCAGCGATTATACCACCAAGCGCCGGGGTTCCATATACGAGTGCACCATAGGCCCCATAAATACCAAAGGCTCTTTCATCAGCAGCATTAGCCGACATATAGGTAAACAACTCTTGCGTCATGTAAAGAGTTAACAGGGCCCGCATCCCATAAAAACTAAAGCGTTCCCACATCTCTGCGAAGAACAACATAAATAACGCTTTAGGGTGATATTCTTGTTGGGAGCGAAGGATAAAATAGATCCAGATAGCCACCCCCACCCATGCAGCTAACATAATGATCAATCCTGTGTCCATAAATTATCCGTTTTACGAAGTAGTTGATTGTTCAGAAATCGTTCCTACTTTATATAACCAATACACAATACCCAATAGTAACAACAAGCCGGGCCAACTACCAATCGGTTCTGCTATAAAAGCCAACACATCTTTACTTTCTGCAATGACGATCGGTATTGCCATAAGTATGCCGATCAACGCTTCTCCCGTAATTAATCCAGAAGCGAAGAGTAATCCCGACTCATCCTGTGACGACATTTGTCGTTTTCGTTTATACCGTTGTACCAACCACGCTACTACACCACCTACCATAATAGAGCTATCCAATTCAAATGGCAAGTAAAGGCCTACAGCTACGGCTAAAACAGGGAGCCGGAACGAGGCGCCTTTTTTCGCCAAATACTGATCCAAAGCAATAACTACCACCGCAATAGCAGCACCAATAGAGACAAAGTTCCAGGGCAAATCACCTCCAAACACACCTTTTGCTACACTTTGCATTAACGTAGCTTGAGGAGCAGGCAATGCTTTAGAACCGATACCATAAGCGGTGTTAAGCAGATTTAAGATAAAGCTTAATACTATTGCAGCACCTACCACGCCAATCATTTGCATAATTTGCTGTCGCCACGGTGTAGCCCCCAAAATATGTCCTGCTTTTAAATCCTGCATATTATCACCGGCAATAGCAGCTGCACAACAGACTACTGCTCCCACTAATATAGCAGCGGCTCCTCCCACATTACCGGCATCTGTCCCCATTAACACCACAAGTAATAATGAAGTAGACAAAATGGTAGCGATCGTTAATCCTGATATGGGGTTATTGGAGCTACCTACCAAACCTGCCATATAGCCAGCCACGGCTGAAAAAAGGAAGCCAGCGATCACCATTAATATTGTCATTAAAAGAGAAATGGGGACATTTTTAATTTCCCCGATATAGAGAATAAAAATAGGAATCAATAACACTCCTACGCCCATCAACACCCATGAAAGGGGAGTATCCAGTTCCGTTCGCAGCACTTCTTTTGTCTTTTCTTTGGATTCTTTTACAGCCTGCCATCCTTGCTTCAGGGCAGAAGTAAGGGACTGCCGAATACTGACCAATGCCCATATTCCTCCTACCACCATAGCTCCTACTCCTAAGAAACGAATTTTAGTGTCCCATACGGCATGACCTAAGTCTACATAAGAAACTTGACTCATTTCCGAATATTTTCCTGCCCAATAGCCTTGTTCCCACAATTGCTCCATGATAACCTGTGCATCATACATCCCCAAGTAGGCAGGGATGGCAATCCACCAACTGATAGCGCCACCGATAAACACCAAGGTGGCGATATTAAGTCCTACGATATAACCGACAGCAATAAGAGCTGGCGATAAATTCATTCCAAAATAGAGGTAGGTATTATTTTTCAGCAACGTGGCCTTTTCCATGATTCCTTCCCATATATGAGCCCCTTGATCCAGAAATTTAAAAATACCACCTGCCAATGCTGACATGATCAAATAGCGTACCGATTTACCTCCTTTTTCACCGGACTTGAGCACCTCTGCCGTCGCTACGCCTTCCGGAAATCGTAACTTTTGTTTCACGATCAGTGCAGAACGTAGGGGGATTGTAAAGAGCACTCCCAATAATCCGCCTGATCCTGCTATTAAAGTGGTTTCCCAATAACTGAATGTATCCCAATACCCCATTAAGATGAGAGCTGGTAAGGTAAATATAACCCCTGCCGCCAGCGATTCGCCAGCTGAAGCTGCGGTCTGTACCTGGTTATTTTCTAATACATTTGTATTCTTAAAAGCCCGCAGGATAGCCATAGAAATCACGGCCGCAGGGATAGAGGCCGACACCGTCATACCGGCAAACAATCCCAGATAAGCATTAGCTCCGGACAAAACCATAGATAAGACAAAGCCTAAGATAACCGACTTGACCGTAATCTCCGGTAATACTTTTTGAGGACTTATATATGGTTCAGATGACGGATCAGCCATAAACCATTTTAGGATTTGAGCATGAAGATATAAATTATTTTAGTGATTACAAACGCTCTTCTAAAAAGTTGGTCATCTTTGTGTAAAGATGGAGACGAGCATTACCCCCTATAATGGAATGATCCCGGTTCGGATAAACCATAAACTGAAATTGCTTGTTGGCTAATACCAACGCATTGATCATCTCCATAGCATTTTGATAATGCACGTTATCATCAGAAGCGCCATGCACCCATAAATAATCCCCTTCCAAACTATCAACATAATGGATAGGAGAGTTATTGTCAAATCCTTCGGGGTTCTCTTGAGGAGTCTGCATAAAACGTTCAGAATAGATTGTATCGTAAAAGCGCCAATTAGCGAGCGGAGCTACGGCCATCGCTAAATTAAAGACCGGGGCTCCCTTCATAATACACAAAGATGACATGTAGCCGCCGTAACTCCATCCCCATATACCAATTCGATCTTTATCTATATAATTTTTTTCTCCCAAGTATTTTGCCGCATCAATTTGATCTATCGTTTCATACTTACCGAGTTGCTTATAAGTAACTCGCTCAAATTCTGCTCCCCGCGCACCGGTTCCCCGGTTATCCACAGAAACAATCATATAACCCTTATTAGCAAGCATCTGGTACCACATATAATTATAACTTCCCCATCGATCTTTTACCGTCTGATGGCCCGGCCCACCATAAACATACATTAACAGCGGATACTTTTTATCCTTATCAAAATCCGTTGGTTTCATCATCCAGCCGTTCAACTTCACCTCCTCCTCTGTTTTAAAATCAAAGAACGTCTTATCTGTCAACTTGTACTTATCCAATAATTCTTTCAACTCCTGGTTATCCTCCAACATTTTAATCTGTTCTCCATTTTGTTGATGTAAACTAAAACGAGGCGGGGTATTGGCATCAGAAAATTGATGTAAATAATAAGAGTAAGTAGGGGCAAAAGTAAAATCATGGGTCCCCGACGATTCTGTCAATCGCTCCTTCTTCTCTCCTTGTAAGTTTATCTTATAAACGTGTCGTTCCATCGGGGAAACTTCGGCCGACTGGTAGTAAAGTATATTTTTATCCTGGTTGATTCCATAAAATTTAGTAACCGGCCAATCACCCGTGGTGATTTGGCGAATTTCCTCCCCCTTCATATTATACAAGTAAATATGATTGTACCCGCTTTTTTCACTAGTCCAAATAAATTGTTCCCCATTATCCAGAAAAGTTAAGTTATCGTGAATTTTTATATAAGTATCATTTGACTCCGTATACATGATTTTTGTTGAGCCATCCTGGGCATTGGCTAACATAAGGTCCAGCTTATTCTGGTGGCGATTCATGCGAAACACACATAATTTATCAGGATCATTTGTCCACTTTACGCGAGGTATATACTCCCATGTCTTGTTGATTCGATCAAAATTATAAGATTTCGAAAATTGCTCTTTCCCTTTCCCCACATTCACTTTTACCGGCTTTTGGTCCGGCTTATTGAGGTGATAAATATGTAAACTGATCAGTGAGTTACGCTCTCCGGCTTTGGGATATTTAAATTTATACATTTTAGGATATAGCCCTTTATATATAGGCATCGTTATTTGCTTCACATGGGCTTCATCAAATTTATAATAGGCTAACTTTTGATTATCGGGCGACCAAAAGAAGGCTTTGGTAAAAGCGAACTCCTCTTCATAGACCCAATCTGTCGTACCATTGATAATTTTATTCTTTTCCCCGTCATGCGTAACTTGAGTCACCTCTCCATTATTGATGTTTTTATAATACAAGTCGTTATCAATAGTATAAGCGATTTTATCTCCTCCCGGTGAAAAGGTAGCGCTCCGTTGTTTATCTTTATTTGACAGGGGAATGAGTTTCTCTTTTTGTCGATCCCAAACATAATTAAACGAACGGCTTGAACGCCTATAAATAGGCTCTACCGCTTGTTTTAACAATATTTTTTCTCCCTCGCGACTGAAATTGTACTGTTGAAAGGAAAATTGCTCTAAAGTATCTACTTGCTCGGTTACCCAGCGGCTGTGAAAAAGGGTATCCCCTGGTTGGTCTTTATTAATGTAAAAAGCCATTATAAATTGATGCCCCTTTTCTGTACGATGCAATTCTGTATAGCGCTGTCCGTCAGGCATAAAGTCAACATTTGCCCGACTTGCCCGGAATTTATGCTGTGCCCAAATTTCGGTCAGCTGAGGCACTTTTTCTTGCCCTGATATTGAAGGGGAGAGGGCTAAAATCAATCCGACAACTAAACACTGTTTTAATAACCGCATAGTGATAATTTTTTGACAAAAGTAAATAAAATCTACAGTGATAACGAAAATTTATATTGTCAACTTTCTGTCTTAGCTGTCTCTAAAAGGGAGTATTTTTACTATTTACCAAAAAGTGTTATCTTTTAAATTACCGAACATGGCTCATTCTACTATTGACCAACAAACTGTCGAACATTTCCAATCATTATTAGGGGAAGCCCGTACGTTGCATTCCGGAGAGGCATTAAAGGATTATGGACACGACGAAACAGAAGACCTACAATTTGACCCGGATATCGTTCTATTGCCCGAAACTACTGCTGAGGTCAGCCAAATTATGCACTATTGTTATAAAAACAATATTCCCGTTACCCCTCGTGGTGGCGGAACAGGTTTGAGCGGAGGGGCCTTACCAGTGAAGGGAGGAGTTATCTTATCAATAGAACGAATGAATGAAATCAAAAAAATTGACACCGCTAACTTTCAAGCCATCACACAATCGGGAGTTATTACTCAGGTATTCCAGGAAGCGGTAGAGGAAGAGGGGTTATTTTACCCCCCGGACCCTGCCAGCAGGGGCTCTTGTTTACTGGGCGGAAATATAGCCGAAAACTCAGGAGGACCTAAAGCCGTCAAATATGGGGTAGTACAAGACTATGTACTGAACCTGGAAGTGGTTTTGCCCGATGGAGCCGTCATCTGGACGGGAGCCAACGTGCTTAAAAATGCCACCGGCTATAATCTTACCCAATTGATGGTAGGTAGTGAAGGCACACTGGGGATTGTAACAAAAATTGTGTTTAAGCTCATTCCCCAACCCAAGCATGACTTGTTATTATTAGTCCCCTTCCCTTCAGCTCAAAAGGCTTGTGAGGCGGTTACCCATATTATGCGTTCCGGTATCACCCCTTCCGGATTAGAATTTATGGAACGCGATGCGATCGATTGGACGCTCGATTACCTTGAAGACGTCAACCTACCGGTTTCTGACGAAGTACAAGCTCACCTCCTTATTGAAGTAGATGGGAACAACAAGGACCTCCTTTTCGAGGAATGTGAGAAGATTACTGATATTGTAGAACAACACGATTGTACGGAAGTGCTCTTTGCGGATACCGATAAGAAAAAAGCCGACCTGTGGCGGCTGCGCAAAAATGTAGCAGAAGCAGTAAAATCACGCAGCATTTATAAAGAAGAAGATACGGTAGTGCCCCGTCGCTCCTTCCCTGAACTATTAAAGGGAGTAAAAGAAATTGAAAAAAAATATGGTTTTAAAACAGTCTGTTATGGACACGCCGGGGATGGCAACTTACATGTTAATATTGTTAAAGGAGACTTAAGTGAATCGGATTGGAATAAAAAATTACCCCGCGCCATTCGCGAAATTTTTAAGCTATGTCATTCCTTGGGAGGCACTATTTCCGGGGAACACGGGATAGGTTATGTACAAAAAGATTATTTAGATATTGTTTTTAATGAACGCTCCCTCTATCTCCAACAACAAATTAAAAAACTGTTCGATCCAAAAGGCATTCTTAATCCCGGTAAAATTTTTGCAGACCAATATACCTCATCAAGTCCATCCAGCGTTCATTTTGATAGCGACAATTAAACTTTTTTATTTTTATGATTCCTCATAAAGTGCCTTATTGCTTTTCCTTATATAGCCTAATCTTTATCACATTCCTTACTTTATCAACCGCCAGTTTTGGCCAAAAACCCGGCTTTATAAATGTTGATACCACTGAAAATGATCAATTTTTCAAACAAAAATATCTATTTACAGGGGGCAACTTGGGCTTCGGATTTACCAATGGAGGGGGTTATATCCATCTCTCGCCGGTGATCGGTTATGAAATAAC
>CAZIGO010000025.1:0-19749 GCA_964538595.1 uncultured Chitinophagales bacterium
TGGATGCGGTGGTAGAAGGCATTTTTATAGAGGATTTAACTACTTATTATAACCAATCTTTATATGCAGATATTTATTTGGGCAGTGTACTCGGCCAGGAATTGGTGGAAGAAGCTCGGGAAGAGATTCAAGAAGATATCGATCATTGGGTGAATCAGTTTCGTAAAACTTGTCGACAGGAAGATATAGATCATAATGTCCATAAAGTTTCTGGTCCCTCGGTGCAAGCTTTGTTGGATCAAACTGTATATGCAGATGTGCTTTTAATAGGAGGGGAAACGTATTTTTCCTATACTGCTCAATGGGAGGAGGAAAAAGTGTTGCGAGATGTATTAAAAGATGCGTATTGCCCTGTTATCGTTATACCTGCTGAATATAGGCCGGTGAACAGAAATATTATTGCTTTTGACGGGAGTAAGAATGCTATGTTTGCTATAAAACAATATTGTTATTTGTTTGGGTCAATATTGGGAGAGCAAGAATCTATTATGCTCTCTGTGCATAAGGAAAAAGGAGAAAGTATAGACCAGGTTGAAAAAGTATTTGAATATTTGGAACTGCACTTTCCACAATTAAAGTTGGAACAGTTGGTAGGAGGTGATCCGGCCGACGAAATTTTACATTCAGCTGTATTAGCCCGTGATGCTATGTTGGTAGTGGGAGGTTTTGGGCGTAATTTCTTCTCTCGATTATTAAAGAAAAGCGTGAGTAAGGAAATAGTACAAAATGCTTCCGTACCGACTTTTATTACCCATGGATAAAAGAGCTGATGCAGCTGGATGTGGGTGGAGGGCGAGAGCAGTTACTTTAATTCAGTGCTAATCTTATTTGTTTAGAATTCATAAACTATGACAGTAGAGGAAAAAGAAGGGCAACATTTACCTCCCAATTATGAAGTGTTTAAGGCGCTTTTTGAAAATGCCACAGAAGGCGTGATAGTGAGTAATAAGCAAGGAGAAATTTTAATGGCGAACCCGGCGGCAAGTGAAATGTTTGGTTACGAGGTTGATGAATTAATTGGTTTGACAATCGAAGATTTGGTTCCTCCCCGCTATCTGGATCATCATGAGGAATATCGTAAGGAATATTTTCGTAAACCTGTTTCTCGCCCAATGGGACAAGGAAGGAATCTTTGGGGGTTACGTAAAGATAACACCCAATTCCCGGTGGAAATTAGCTTGAGCTATTTTCAGGTTAAAAAGAATATTTTTGCAATTAGTTATATTATCGATATAACAGAAAGGAGAGAACAAGAGGTTGCCCTTGAAAAGGAAAAAAAGAAGGCGCAATCTTACCTTGATCTTGCCGGCAGTATGTTCTTGGCTTTAAATGAAAAGGGAAAAGTGGAGATGATCAATGAAAGTGGGAAGGAAATATTGGGATATTCAGAAGAAGAAATAGTAGGGCAAGATTGGTTTGATAACTTTATCCCTGCTCGTATTAGAGGTGAAGTAAAGGAAGTATTTGATCGATTAATACAAGGTCAGATCCAAAAATTTAAATATTACGAAAACCCGGTCATTACAAGAAAAAATAAAGAACGCCTTATCGCTTTTAATAATAATGTGATTCATGATGATGCGGGAAGAATTGTAGGTGTGTTGTGCTCGGGAGATGACATCACGGAGCAAAAAAAAGCAGAGCAACAGTTGAAGAAAGTGAATAGTGAATTAAAACAATATGCCCGCGAACTGGAGCGATCTAATAAGGAATTGAAACAGTTTGCTTATGTGGCTTCTCATGATCTTAAGGAACCGCTTCGAATGGTAACGAGTTATACACAGTTATTAGCTCGTCGGTATGAAGATCAATTGGATCAGACAGCTCTTGAATTTATTAATTATGCAGTAGATGGCGCTCAACGCATGAATCGGTTAATAAATGATTTATTACAGTATTCACGAGTAGGCCGTCAACAACAGCATTTTACCTTCGTCTCTCTACAGGATATAATAGATATGGCCCAGGCCAATTTAGCTTCTAAAATAGAAGATACGGGAGCTGAATTGGAAATTCCTTCCTCTCTGCCCCGTTTGCCTGGCAACAAAACATTACTCGTTCAGCTTTTTCAAAATTTGATAAGTAACGCCATTAAGTTTCGGAAGAATAATTGTGCACCTCATATAACTATTACTATAAAGGAACTTTCGGCTCATTGGCGGATTGGAGTTGAAGATAACGGCATAGGTATCCCCGAAAAACATCAAGAACGCATTTTTATGATCTTTCAACGGTTACATGCGCGGGATGAATATACGGGGTCTGGAATCGGCTTGGCCTTGTGTCATAAAATTGTAGATTATCATAATGGTAGTATTTGGCTTGAGTCGGAAGAAGGGAAAGGCACCACTTTTTATGTAGAATTACCTAAATCCGGTAAGAAAAAGGAGGAAAGTAATAAGGAATAAATTTTATAAAAAATTATTAAAAGTTAAGAGGGGGACATACAAGCGAAAATTATAGTGGAAAATAATTAAATTGTTGTATATCTACTACCATGGAACAAAGCAAAGCAACAAGTTCATCGAGTTTGGCTCGCATATTATTAGTGGAGGATAATGAGGCAGATATTCGGCTTATTAGGGTGGGTTTAGAAAAAACCTCAATCAATAATAAACTCACTGTTATTAAAGATGGTGAGCGGGCTTGGCAATATATAAAAGGTGAAGGTTCTTATAGTGATGTAGAGTTGCCGGATTTGATTTTGTTAGATTTAAACATACCTCGCAAAGGCGGACGGGAATTGTTAAAACAGATAAAGTCTACAGAAAAGTTTCAACATATTCCAGTTATAATACTATCTACTTCAGAAGCAGCAAAAGATGTACAATATTGCTATCGTTGGCATGCCAACTGTTTCATTACAAAGCCTCTCAATTTGGATCGTTTTTTGGAGGTCATCTTTTCTATAGAAAAGTTTTGGTTCTCTATAGCTGAACTTCCCACACATGAGTAGTAAGAAGAGTTTGAAAATATTTTTGATCGAAGATAATCCGGGGGATGTACGATTGATTAAAGAATATTTACGAGAAGAATTTGAAGGACAGTTTGAATTTGTAAATGCAAAACGATTAAGAGAAGCCCTGGAGAAGCTCTCGGATGAAAGTGGCTGTGATGTAATTTTGTGTGATCTATCTTTGCCCGATAGCCATGGTTACGATACGTTCCTTGATTTACATAATGAATACCCTCATATTCCCGTGGTGGTTTTAACAGGCAAAGCTGAAGAAACGGTAGGAATAGAAGCCGTTAAAGGAGGAGCCCAAGATTTTTTATCCAAAGATGACCTCATTGCTCCTATCTTAAAACGCTCTCTCCTTTATGCTATTGAGCGAAGCCGGGCCCAAAAAGTTTCTCAGATAGAAATTATAGAAGGACAAGAAAGAGAACGAAAGCGAGTAGCAGAAGAGTTGCATGATGGCATTGGCCAGTTATTATCTGCTATAAATCTTAACCTGAAGAAGCTCGAATCCAAAGCAGAAGAGTGGAATAAAGAATATCAGCAGTCTTATTATAATGCTTTGAAATTACTGGACCAGGCTGTTCGTGAAGTACGAAATATTTCCCATAACTTGATGCCTGATGTATTAGAAAACTTCGGCTTGATCAAAGCTATAGAGCATTTATGTGAAGATTTAAAAGGTGGCGAGAAATTACAGGTGGATTTTTATCATAATGAAATTGATCATCGTTTTAACAGAACAATAGAAATTACGTTATACCGGGTTACCCAAGAGTTAATTGCTAATGCACTCAAACATGCGCAAGCCGACTATATTCAAATACAACTCATTGAGCATAAAAAGAGGTTGGTTCTGAGCGTAGAGGATAATGGGAGAGGATTTAGGGAAGATGAAATTCAAAATAAGAGTGGTATAGGATTGAAAAATACGGAAAAACGGATAAAATCGTTGAATGGTAAATTAATGATTGACAGCGAGAAGGAGAAGGGCACCGCTATAACGGTGGAGTTGCCCCTATGACATATACTAAGATAAGTGAAATCTAAAATTGTATGTCAAGTAAAATAAATATTCTATTAGCCGATGATCACCAAATTATACGGGATGGTGTTAAAGCATTATTGGATGATCAAACAACAAAAGTGGTCGGAGAAGCTGACAATGGGGAACAGGTAAAAACTTTAGTGCAACAACATCAGGTCGACATTGTATTAATGGATATTAAAATGCCAAAATGTAATGGCATAGAGGCTACTTCTTTCTTAAAAGAGCATTATCCGAATGTAAAAGTACTGGCCCTTTCTATGTTCGATGATCAGTCCTATATTGTCAATATGCTCGATGCTGGTGCGGCAGGTTATATTTTAAAAAATACAGGACAGGCGGAATTGATGCGGGCAATTAAAGCCATTGCTCAAGGCGAAAGTTATTACAGTGATCAAGTTTCTTCAACACTTCTCAATGAGTTGATCAAAGATCGTCACCAAAAAGCGAAAGGAGATAACGAAAACTCCTCTGAGCCTAGTATAGAGGTGTTAACCCAGCGTGAAAAAGAAGTACTTCGTCTTATCGCGGAAGAAAATACTAATAAGGAAATTGCTGAAAAACTTTATATTAGTCCTCGAACTGTTGACACGCACCGGCGTAATTTATTGCAGAAGCTCAATGTAAAAAATACAGCGGGGTTGGTAAAGTTTGCTATAAAGCATAATATTATCGACAATTAGTCCAACATAGGTATTTTCCCGTACTTCCCTTCCGTATTTTACCGTAGACCGATTTTACGTGTTTTTCGTCTAAAGGAGTTCTCTTTATAAAACCATATTTGTTCATAGTTGAGTCATTGTTAAACAAAGCCTCTGTACTATGAACTATTCAAAAACTATTACATCCGGTCAAAAAATCAAACAATCTTCTTTCTTAAATAGTCTTCCAACAAATGTTATTAGTGATTGGAGCGATTATGACACCCTTGATTATAGTAGAGGAGAGGAGTTATTTATAGAAGGTTCTACGCCGAAGGGGGTGTATGTTATAGAAGAGGGGATGGTAAAAATAACTAAACTAGGATGTGATGGTAAGGAACAAATACTAAAATTAGGCCGAAGCGATGATTATTTGGGGTATAAAGCTTTATTATCTGGCAATCGGTATAGTACTTCGGCAATTGCCGTTGAGCCCACAACAGTGTATTTTTTACCTAAAAGTGAGTATTTGACACTACTAAGTGAACGTCCGAAACTGTTGCAAAATATGTTATTACAGCTAACTAACGATACGTCCACTATTGAAAAACGTATGGTTGAAATGGCTTATACTCCCGTACGAGGACGAATGATTAGTGCTTTGCTCAAATTGAGTGTTAAAGGAGAAGATGGTAAAGATCATATTACAAACTTAACACGTATGGAGTTGGCCAATATCGTAGGGACGGCTACTGAAACGCTAATACGGATGATGAAAGAATTAAAAGACGAGGGTATACTGTCTGTCCAAGGACGGCAGATAACGATAGAAGATAGAAATAAATTAGAAGCCTTGAATCGCCAATATTATTGATACCGTATACAATGAATTTTTTAACCTAATAAACACAATTTTATGAATAATATTCGAAATATATTAGTTCCCACGGACTTTTCAGAGGTCGCTAACAATGCCCTCAATTATGCTTTTAAAATGGCAAAAAAATTAGATAGCAAGATCATTCTTTACCACGTCTACCATGTTCCATCTGTCACGCATTTACCTGATAATATTGAGGACCGACAGAAAGAAGTTGAAAAAGAATTGGCGCAAAAAATGGATAAATTATTGGAGTCAACTGCTTCAAATGATATAGAAACGGAAAAAGTAACGGTCCTGGGTTTAGCGGGGGATGAGATTAAAGAAGTGATTAAAAAACGGGCTATTGATTTAGTCATAATGGGTACGCATGGAGCCAGTGGTATTCGTGGAAAGCTTATCGGTAGCATAACTGCTGATATTATGGTTAATAGTACCGTACCGGTATTAGCTATTCCTTCTTCTGCTGAATTTACATCTTTGAGCAATATAGCGTTTGCCTATGATTATGGGAAAATTAATGATCATAGAGAACTGGATACGCTTGTAAAATTGGCAGAAGCATTTGATGCTACAATGCATATCATCAAAGTAGCAGAAAAAGGTGAAACGGAGGATAAACAAGCAGAGGATATTGTTGAGTTAGAAGAACATCTACAGCCGGTCAAACACACTTATGAAGTAACTACTAACGATGATGTGGCGAAAGGAATAGAAGAATATATTAATGACAATAATATTGATCTATTAGCAATGATGCCGCGTAAACATAATATCTTTGAAAGACTGTTTAAGGGCAGTACAACTCGTGCTGTCGTGGAAAATGCCAAAGTACCGGTATTTGGGTTTCACGGAAATTAAGCCCCCTGTATGTATTACATCAAGTTGTTTAGTAAGTTAGGCCAGCATTTATAAAGGAACTGTCAATAATAAAAGAGGCAAAGTTATTGTAAATCAGGGAGATATTTTTTGATCAAGTGGAGATAAGGTTCAATTTTACGTTGCCATTTATCGTTATCAGGGGAGGAAGTTTCTTCATATTGTAATAGTGTAACTTTTAGGCGTACATTAGCTCGGTAACACTTATAATATGTAAAAATTTTTTCATCCTCTTCTCTTTGTATAACAGGATGTTGCGCTACATACTTTTTCTTAAATAAATTACTAAAACCGGTTTCTCCCCAAGCTTCCATATCCATACAAAAGAAAGCAATCTCATTTAACACATCTATTTGACGAAAGGCGGCATTAAACTCTATACAATCAAATATAACAGGAGGGTCATACAGAAATATATTGCCCGAATGTAGGTCACCATGGCAATCCTTGACCATACCCTCCTGGTAACGATGTTGAAATTGTGCTTTATGGGCTTGTAAAAATTGTTGAGTGATTTCAATGCTTTCAGGTATAACCTGGGCCGTTGAAGCACTTTCCAGCTGGCTTAATAAGGGTTGTACATTTTTAATATCCTTAAAGTCATCTTCGGCTTTTTGAAGTGAAAAATTTTGGTGTTCAGTGGTAGCTCGATGGTGAAATTGAGCTACTTTTTGTGCTAATGCCGTTATAGACTGCTCCTTTACTGCATTATTTTCTAACAGATAAGGCATGTGTTTATTCGCCTCAAGTTTCTTCATATGTACAGCATAGTCGATAATTTCCCCTTGGGTATCCTTACCAATCGAGATTGTTTTGCCGTGCTCTTTTATCGGGAGGACTCCTAAATAAAGGTCAGGCTCTAATCGGCGGTTTAGTGTAACTTCTTCCTCACAATAGTACTTTCTATCTGCTAAGGTAGAAAAATCGAGGAAAGATAGTTCTAAGGGTTTCTTTATTTTAAAGGCATACTTATCTCCAATAATTATCCAGGAGATATGGGTTTCAGCTAATTGAGGGTTGGTAGCGGGATCAGGGAAGTTTTGCTGATCCAAAATTTGTTGAATCTGCTGTTTATTCATGAGGAGCTTCTATATATTTTTTGATCTTTGAGATCATTTGGTTAGGTGTTAGTTGATCAGTGGCCAGTTTAAGATGGGGGTGGTGTAGGGGATCTGTCTGTTCCTTTAGTTGTTGATAAACTGCAAAATCTGCTTCACTTTTGGCTTCTCTTTCCTTTAATCGTTCTTGAAGAGTCGACTCACTCGCGGTTAACCATACAAGATAAAAGGACTTGTTTATTTTTTTGATCTCATTTATAAAAGTATCACGCAAGGATTTTTTGATGAAAGTGGCTTCAATGATAACCGGTTCGTTTTCTTTTAAGTATCCTGTCATTTTTTTACGTAGTGATTGGTATACCCGTTGTTTGGCCGATTTATCATATTGGCCCATTAGCTGTAATTCTTCCCGTACGATATCGGTATCTAAAAAAGTGGCCGATAAATGTTGAGATAAGATCTTCCCTAAATAGGTTTTGCCTGTCCCCGGTAATCCGCCTAGTAATATTGCATAAGACAAAGATGATGTAATTTTAATGTAAAATCAGTATGTATAACGTTTATTATTAATCGACCCTTTTTAAATGTAAGTGTATATAGTTAAAGAGTAAAATAAAGAAAAATCTTTCCTTTATCGGTGTTAAGTACGTTTAAGATAACTAATATTATTATTATTTTTATTGACTTTCATCATACGAAGAACATACTTATTGCGATAATGGAATTTTTATTATAAATTTGAGCATAATCATCTTTTATTAAAATTGCTTTAATTATATTGGCTTTAAGTATTTATTAATAAAAATGTAATTATATGGTTTTTTTACTGACTTTTATGACTATCATATTGGCTATAATATATTATACTTTTGTCAGTGCAATAAATTTTGATAATTTGCTGATCGAGTTATTGATTTCACTATTTATTTTTGGAATGGGGATGGGAACGATGATTATGAAATATGCCCGTTATAAATATGAGCATATGAGTAAATGGCGCTATGTCGGGGGAGGTATAGTTTTGTTGATCCTGATATTAGCTGCTACTGAATTTGGGGACTTGATCAACCAACAGAAAAAGTTTAGTGAATTATTGTTTATTATTTGGATATCTATTCTTGGTTTGTTTATTCTGTCGTTACCTGTTATCGATATTACTCGGTCTGAAGATGAGGAATCTCCGAGTATCTGACTATCTGATAGGGTATTAGTATAAGTGGTTGTCTATTAACTCGTTGACGGCTCTGCTAGCTTCGGCTTCCTGCAAAAGCTGCTTGAACTCTTGATATTCTCTTAAGTTGAATGTAAAGATAGTCTTAGGGGGAAGTTTGACAAAGTATTGTTTTTCAGGTTGAGTAGGAGGGGAATAATTGGTGGTCGCCGTTAAGTTTTCAATACATTTTTTAAACGCGATAAAATCCTCTTCATGGTAGCGAAGAATAATGTTATTAAAGGTGATTTGTATTTTTGAGCAACAGCTGCACGCTATAATACAACCATTATCACTGGTAGCTAATGTGTATTGATCAGGGTGAGACATATTCAATAGTTAAATGTTTTAAACTATCTATACCATCATTAAAGTAAATGAATTTTAGAGAGCGCTCAATCCCCTATTTATGGTATTTTTTTACTCGGTGTTTCTTTTACTAACTCCTTTAATTAAATATATAACTAACATAAGTGATGGGGGTAGGATAAGGCTGACTTAAAAGACTAGTATTTTATAAATCCTACAGCAACAAAGTTTTGTGTATTTTATAATTATTTATATGTAACAGTTTAATTCTTTAGCTTTAGGGATATTGTTGCAAGTAATGAGAAGTTATTAAATTAGCTGTCGATTATTAAAAAGTCAAAAAATACATAATATGTCAGCTACTCAACTCATAGACCAAGAAAAAGTGCAACAAGCCGCCAATGTGGTTCGAGCGGCTAATCATGATTTGCGCCAGCAATTACTAAAATTTATAACCCAGCATGAGCCCGTTATGGTAAGCAAAATATATCACACTTTGGGTATCGAACAATCAGTTTGTTCGCAACATCTAAAAATACTCCGGGATGCTGGTTTTGTTAAGACTGAACGGGATGGGAAAAAGATCCTCTATTCTGTCAATTATGATCGATTGAGCCAGTTTGAAGATATTATAGCACAGTTCTAAATTTTATCCATAGATGGATGGAGTCATCACTGTCTTCTCAATGCCTCATATTTAACATACTATTTATACTGATGGAGGGGGAGTAAGGCATAGTACTGTCAATTCTGATACGATAACTTAATTATCATACGCGGGAACTTTCCCTGAAACCTGGGCTTCTGCATAATTGTCACTGCTATAAGCTTCCTTGTATACATCATTATTCTCTTTTATCTTTACTCTTACACTGCCATTTCTGACGTTACTGCGGGCTTCAAGGTAGACTTCTTTACCGACTCTTATTTCAAGTCGTTTTTCCCAATCTAAATTAACGTGGCTAATTTTCTGTTTTGTGCCGGTGGTATCTTTATAAATAATATCAACTGTATCAGCTGTTCCTGTTACTACATAGTCTAAATATTTTTCGCAGCATTGATCACAAGATTCCGAGGCGGAATCATCGAAATTGGGAGCTTGGGGTTCCATACATCCGGTAATATCTTCCTTTTCGCACCCTAGAAGGGATAGGGTTAGAAATGTTAATAAAATTCCCGGTAGTGTGAGGTGTAGACTTGACATTAGGTTTTTCATGAGTTTCAAAATTTTATGTACTTTAATCGGTTACAAATATAGTCGTATTTTTATTTTTTTATTAGATTTGTAGGATATAAAATAGACTTCTTTGTTATAAAGCATATTGAGCACAGGTAGGAATTAGAAATATAAATTTATTTATAACAGCCAGTAATATAATTTATTGTATTGATTAGATGTTGTAATAATTGTTAATAGCATAAGTATGAAAGTAAGTAGTTTGCAATTTATGTATAATGTTAAATTACTCTTGATTGTTGTTTTACTAATCATATTGGGTAGCAAGGAAAGAGTGGTAGGCCAATCGGCTGATGAGATTGAGTCAATGAAGAAAGTAATAAAGGTCAATAAAACTACTCCTTCCTACAATGTGGCTATTCATTCGGCAAGTGAGTTTAAAATATTAACTTCTCTGTTATATAGTTTTTATAAAAACTTTATTTCTTCTCAGGATGTTGCTGCATGCTCGTTTAGACCTTCCTGTTCTACATATATGAAAAGGGCTATACAGGAACAAGGTTTTTTGTGGGGCATTATGAATGGAAGTGATCGATTATTACGTTGTACTAATTTGAACCGTTCACATTATAAAAAAGCTGATTCTTCCCATCTTTTATTAGATCCCCTGGAACGAGATCCCTTTATTAAAAGCCATGGTCAATAATGAGAAGGGGTAGTAGAGGGCGGATTATTGCTTTTTTTATATTTATATTTAGCTTACAGATACCCGGACAGTCCCAAAACCTGTATGATTTACAGCATAGTTTGGATTATGCTACTCATCTGATGAATAAAGGAAAATATGAGTTCGCTGCTCGAGAATGGGAACGTATATATTACAGTGAACCGGGGTATGATTCAGTAAAAATCAATCTTCTAAAAGCTTATCGAAAAGCTGGCTTAATAGAAAGGGGGCGTGAACGTGCTTTGCAACTACTAGATAATACAGCATTGAGGAACCGGCCTTTTTGTTTTGAATATATGCACCTGTTAATGTTGGATACCGCTCATCAACAACTGTTAGATTTTGTTAATACCAATACTCATCTCAGTTATTATGATCAATTTTTTACCCGGGTGACTGTTCGTTTACTGCAACAAAAATGGGGGGAAGCTCAACAGAGCTTGAATCAACAAGACACTTTAAGCCATAAGGCTTACCAACCCTATTATAATCTTACTCAACAAGCTTTAAATCGCTCAACTCGTAGTCCAACTCTGGCTGTGGCTATGTCGGCGGTAGTACCGGGCTTGGGTAAGGTTTATACGAATAATTGGCGGGATGGGTTGTTTGCTTTTTTTATAGTGGGTATCAGTGCTTATCAAGCTTATAAAGGATTTAACAAGGTTGGAGTTAAAAGTACACATGCCTGGCTTTTTTCCAGCATAGGATTTTCTTTTTATTTAGGCAACTTATATGGATCAGCTAAATCGGCGCAAATATTTAACCGTCGGGTAAACAAGACGTATACCCGAAAAGCTAAGAAGTTATGGAGGAGTAATGTCAAATAGTATACCCTAGTGACCAGCTCTCTCTTTATTTAAACATACCATAAGTATCTATGGGTTAAAGAGCCTGTATGATTTTATTTATTATGTATTATTTATTATTTTAGAAGCAATAATGAAAAAAATTAATTTTAATTCTATTATATAGTGATTTATTATTTTTAAATAAAAAATAAGTAATATGAAAAGTTAAGTTTTATAGTAGTAGTAACTTATCTATTTGCCATTGGTTGTGGCTCTGGAGGTAATATGATGCAAAGTAAAGATTATTGGTATTCTAACTACTGTACCCAACCGTCGAAAATAGCTCAATTAGATGCGGGAATGTCTGTATCCGAAGTGCATAACACACTGGGGGTTGATCCTTCTGATGTTTATTTAATTGATAACAAAAAGAGAAGTGTGTTTGCCTATCATTACCGAAAAAAAATAAAGAAGATGAAATTGCCTGAAGATGATCAATATAAGGCAAAACACAATGAAAACTCCTTAACTAAAGGAGAGGATTGGTATACAACGGAAACTCGTAAAATGTATATACTGTTTAAAAATGATAAATTGGCAACCGTTACGACAGACCATGCTAATGCGACTTGGCGACCCATTGATCTTAGTAAAACTTCAAGTTCTCCTCAAATAACTATTGAAGAAAAATCAAGTAGTGAATCTAATATTAGTTTATCCAATAAATCGAGTGGTAGCAGTGGTTCTTCTGCTAAAACTAATATTGGTCAGTTACCGGAAAAGAAGTATTTGGTGATAGGTGAGGATGATAATATATCGCTTTTTACCGGCCGTATCGCTAACCCGAGCCATGTCATCAATAGTGATGCACTCAATGTAGCTAATATTGTGGAGTTAAATACTTCTTCAAGTGATTATAGTGGAAGTGTACAGAGAGAGCGTACACAAACAACAAGTAGCAGTAGCGGTAGTAGTAGTGGCAGTGATAGTGGGGGGAAAAGCAAAGATGGTTGCAGTAACTGCTGGGGTACATTCTAATATAGCTGAATTGCATTACTATATTGTTTAGATTTATCCTCTTTAGAGGTATGGAAAGGGCGGTCTTTTAAAAAGACTGCCCTTTTTTATTTGTAACACCGCTGTATGAAGTAATAATTTTTATAAAACCATCAAGGGGAAAGAGCGGAAGGGGCTTTCGTATTTTGTATAATAGAAAGTATTTGGTTGTATAAATTTTTTAACTTCTTATTATTGCGGTGTTGAGCTAAATGTTTAGCGTTTTTGTATCCTCCTTGGTAGTATCGTAAAAACCAGGGAGTATAACCCAAGAAGGCATCCAAAACGGTTATTTTATAGGCTGTATGAATAGCTAAAGAAACAATGGTGGCATTGAGTAGTAAGGAGTTTATCCCTTCTTTTATGTGACCTACATAAATTTGTCCCAGTCCGGGTACAACCATACTTAAAATTTGGGCGGTTTTTGGATTTAATCGGCGCATACGTTTCCCTTTGTTAAATACCTTTTTTATCTGCTGTTGGGCATAATGAGCGGTATCGGGTAATGTGGCTTGAAAATAACGAAGCGATTGATCATAATTTTTAACACCGAAGTAGGCAATACCGGCGTAAAAGAATTTCTTGTTTTTTAACGAGGGAGTAGGCAGGGAGGAAAGATCGTGTAGTTGATGTATGGCTGCTTTGAAATTTTTTTGTTTGAGATTTGTCTTTATTAGGGCTAGTTTTATCTGTTTCCCCAGGGTATCCTCTTTTGAATGGGAAAGTGCTTTTTTGAAGTGGTGAGTTGCTTTCTGATAGTTTTTGAGTTGATGATAACATTTCCCTAATTGAAAATGAGTTAATGATAATAGGGTATCTTCACTAAAATGTAAAATCCGATGGAAGGTATTAATAGCTGATTTATAATTTTTGTCCTTTAGGTAATTTTTTCCCAGTTCATAGGTGCCTCCCATATTTTGGGCGTCAAGGTGTTTTGCACTCGCTAGAGATAGCAGGATTATAAGCATAGTAACATAACGGAGCTTTACTGCTTTGGTGTTTAGTATATATGCCATCGCTTATAATAGGGCTATATAAATAGTTTTAGAATATAGAGAGATCAGAAGAAAATAAACTAAAATGAGGGACTAATATATCATCAATTAAAAACCCCCTTCTCTTATTAGTAATTTTAAATGACAATAATAGGCGAGAAGGGGGTTGAAACTTTCTATTTATCGGAGAAAGTTTGATGGGTTATATGTAAGGTAAACTAGTCTTTCAACTTTATTTGGTTACAATAATTTTACCGGTAGCGAGGCCTTCGGCGGTTCTTAACCGGTAAATATAAACGCCATTATTAGCACTTGACATGTCTAATCGCTCTTTATGCACACCGGCAGATTGCTCTCCTTGAACTACCGTTTTAACCTTTTGCCCTTGTAAGTTATATATAGAAAGTTGAACCTTTGAATCCTTAGCAAGTTCGTACCGGAAATTGGCCTGATTACTAAAGGGCATCGGGTAAACGGTTACTCCTTCTAAAGTATTAGTCGTAGGTGTTTTTATAGAAGTACCGTCATCGATGATTTGTATCGTATCTTTTCGAGCGATAGGGCAAGTATTGTAGTAATCCATATAGACGGTAATGATATATTGCCCGCCTGAACTATAAGAATGAGTACCTTCATTACCATAGGGGGTATAACTAGTTCCTTCTAAGGTCCAAATTATACTGCTTGTAGCACTGGGGTCAGCGTCTACAAAGAAGCTAAAATCTTCATATACATCTGCCTGATCCGGTACTTCCATACAGACATTTTTAGAAATGGTAGAGGTATCTTGTATGACAATGGTATCGCGGACGATCAACTTAGAATAGGCATTACCGCATTTTTCAATAAATTGAGCCTGTACATATTTTGTACCGGCAGTTTCATAACGAAAACCATTCACATTATCATCCACTATTGTATCTTTATTGGCATTGTCTAAAATCCACTGAATACTATCTATATCATTGTCTCCTGTGTTTTCGTTATAACTATTCATATCAATGGCCTCGCCAATACATTTAAATGTATCATCAGAGGGGGTTCTACTAATATAAATTTCCGGGTTATTAGCAATAGTGGGTGACGAAGTGACCTCTAAGGTATCATAAAGAGTAGTGTCTCCGATGACATTATTACAAACTTTGAAAAGCGTCAGTTCAATATATTTTTTGCCCGTGGAACCAAATGAATTATACCAATTCCTATTAATTGATGTATCGCCATCACTGGAAACCCATTGGAAACTGTCAGCGTTGGTGGTACCGGTGAAATAAAAGCTTGCGTAGTTATCTATACAAAGTGGATCAGCAGGACCTATACTTATATCAGCAAAAGAAGACAGTGATAGTGGTTCTGGGTTGAAGTTTGAAATAGTGAGTGTATCGTAGAAGGTAGTATCAGCAACGACAGAGCCATCACATTTCAATTTAAATAGTTGAAGCTCAATGTTTTTATCTCCCGCAGAACTGTAACTATGCTGTATACCGTCTAAACCATACAAATAAGACGTCCCTCTACTCGATCCGTCTCCAAAGACCCAGCGAGCACTATCTGCATTAGTATCAAAATAATCGTAATTAAAATCTACCGTAGCATTTTCACAAGCTGTGTCAGAGGGGACAATACTCCAATCAAAATAACTGGGAACATCCAATGTTGTCTCCTTCTTGATATCTATAGTAGTGGTAAAAGTAGAATCATCAATGAGCGAACCGTCACAGTATTTATATAGCGTAAGTGAAACATTATAAGTACCGTTACTGCTGTAATGGTAGTCATAATAATCACCATTTTTTATTGATCTTCTTACCGTTGTTCCATCATCAAAATCCCATTTTACACTATCTGCGCTTGTTTCGCTCTCATCAATTTCAAAATTGATGGGGCCTCCTTCACAAGGATCGTAGCTGTAATCAAAATCTACTCGCCAACCCGTAGCATCAAAGTCACTGTAGGTGTAGGTTAACCCTATATTATTAGTAGGAACTGAAAATGTATCTGTAATAGTAGTATCTGTGTTACAACCCATACTCAGTGTAAGTTGTACATTATGTTGCCCGCCATTATCAAAACGATAAGTAGCCGTGGGGGCTTGTATAGTAGTATCTTGGATTTTCCAAACAGGATTGTAGACCGGAGGACTAAAAGCTGTATAATCAAAATTCATTACCTTGGCGCAAGAGGTTCGTGAACTATTTATACTTATTTGTCCGATCAGTAAACAGGGAAGGGCTAAAAGAAAAAGAAATGAAAGAGCGGAATAACCGTTTATTCGTAGAGTTTTATACTTCATAAATTAATTTTTCTTTAACTAATAAATAATAATAGCACAAATTTATCGTTTTTTTAATTGCTTTGCAACCTTTAAACCTATTTTTTTAAAACTGTTTGAGGGGGTGGGGGTTATTTATATATTTTTACTTAAATGAACTTTATAGAGCGTTTTTAGGTTACTTTTATTCCCATGACACATATATCATCGATCTGTTCCTCATCATTCTCTGCCTTCCAGTTTTCAATGGTTTGGTTAAGGATTTCTTTTTGTCTTTCCATCGACTTTGTCTGGATATCGAGCAGTAATTGACGAAAACGAGAATACATAAATTTCTTTCCCCTTGGACCACCAAACTGATCGGGGTAGCCGTCGGAAAAAAGATAAATTTGGTCACTCTTTTGAAGAGAGATTTTATGCTGCACAAAAGGTTGGTGGGCAAAATATTTACCGACCGGTTGGGAAGAGCCTTTGATTTCTAACAATCCCCATTGACTACTTTTATCCCGGGGCCAGAAGCGGGTAGTCTCTTTATTTTTTAGGGGCGGGGAGGGAGTAGTCATAATATAAATCGGATTATTGGCCCCGGCGAAAGTCAACGTCTTATCTTTGGGATTCCATCGGCAAAGCGCTATGTCCATTCCATCCTTCATTTCCCGCTCACCCGCTGTAAAGTGCTCTTCGATTAACTCCGTCAATTTATCCAATATTTTATGGGGGTGGTACAATTCGTATTCCCGTAAACAACGGTTTAAAGCTTCGTTGCCTACAACACTAACCATCGCACCGGGTACGCCATGCCCCGTACAATCAGCTACGGCAAAATATATTTGACCGGCAGCTTCCTGGACCCAGTAAAAATCACCCGACACTTTTTCTTGAGGACGTAGCAATACGAAATGCTCGGCAAAGAGACGGTCGAGTTGTTGGTGAGAAGGGAAAATAGCTCCTTGGAGGTATTTTGCATACGTGATAGAAGCCAGCAATTCGTTGTTTTTTTCTTTGACTTGCTCTTTTTGTTGTTGAATGATCGTATTTTTTTGGGTGAGCTGGTGGTTGGCTTTTTGTTTTTGACGATAATTACGATAGAGAATAAGAGCTGAAGCTAACATCAATAAAAAGCCACCGATACCGGCAAAGGTGTATGTTCGCTGTTGCTGCATATTATGTTGGTGGCGAAGTTGTTGTGTGCGCATTTCCTTAACATGCTGTAAACTATCTTTGAGTTGTTTTTGTTGCCATTTGTAACGCGTTTCCAGGCGACCGAGCTTTTTTTGTCTTTTGTCATTGAACATTGAATCACTGTGGGCCAAAAAGTGTTCATGCCAAAAAAGCGCACTATCATGATGGCCTAATTCTTTATATGTTTTATAAAGTCCTTTCGCTGATAGTTCTTTGTCCTTTAAACTTTGCGCACTGTCCGCTAAATTATAGGAGCGCTGATAATATGGGAGCGCTGCTTGAAGATGACCTTGGGTACGCAGAATATCCCCTATATTCCTTAGGTTAAAGGAGAGTCCACTGATTTCTCCTATCTTTTGACGAATCTGATAAGACTGTTTTTGATAAACGATCGCAGAATCTAATAGAAGTTCACCTATATTCGTCGATGGTGTTGCAGACAGCTGTTGGTTGTATTCATTTGAGTAGGCGGGTAGCCAGTAATTGAAAAATTGTTGCTGCGTAGAATCGGGATAGCGGTAAAGGCCATGAAACAATTTTCCAATATTGCCGAGATGTCGGGCCATCCCCTCTTTATTACCGAGTGATTGATGTTTGTGTAATGCTTTTGTATAATACTTGTGGGCTTGCGAGTAGTTGCCCTTTCGTTTATATACGTTGCCAAGATTCCCTAAAACAGTGATCACCCCATGTTGATGATTCAACTGCTTTAATAACTTTAATGCTTTATGGTTATACGTAAGGGCTTGGGAGTAGTTATGTTGGGACTCATATACATTGGCAAGGTTGGCATAGTTGACAGCTATCCCTTTCTTACGTTCCAACGCTTTATTTTTTTTCAAAGCTTTTAGCAAGTATCCCAGCGCTTTCGGATAATTCCCTTGATTTTGGTAAAACATACCAATATTCCCTAATGAAATAGCTACTCCTTTGTTGTCCCCCTTTTTTCGCTCCACTTCTAAACCTTTGAAATAGTATTTTAACGTTTTGTGAGGTTCCCCTGTTTTATCATAAATTAGCCCAAGGCGGTTAGCCGTTTGAGCTACTCCACTAAGATTGTTTTGAGCTTGATGAAGGGCAAGCGCCCGGTGACAATAGGTTAACGCACTATCCAAATGCCCTTGGTGGGATAAAGCGTGACTGATATGGTGCAGTGAATAAGGGAGTTGGTATTGACCAAATTGAGTAAGGGATGGTGATTTGCGCTGCTTAAGGTGGTTGGCCATATTTCGGGCTAAACGACCGTAGAATTCTGCGGAATCAAAGTTGGTGTGTACATAGGCTTCTGAAAGGTGGTTGGCCACTTTTAATTTTACCGTATCCGAACGGGTTTGGTGAAGTACTTGTTTTAATGAATCAATCTCATGTTCACTGAACCCCCGATTATAAACTAGAATACATAATAATAAAAGTAGAAAAAGACTTTTACGTAAGGATAGCATTTATCGTTTTATTATTGCAGTTGTAAGCATATCCCAAAATAGTAAAAATCGGTGATATATATTGATATAAAATAGGAATGTAAGCTTCCCCATACACCGAATCGATTACAAAAAGAATTATCATTAGGCTTGCCCAACAAATCGGGAGCATACAGTGCAAACCAACTAAATGTGGAAAAACCCGCCCCTGGAGGCATTGAAAAGGAATGAGAAATAAAGGAGAAAAAGTGGAGCTTGCGGGATTCGAACCCGCGACTTCCTCGCTGCCAGCGAGACGCTCTACCGCTGAGCTAAAGCCCCATACATAGAAATAAAGAGCAAAAGGAACTATTAGTTAGCTCCTCAAGTATTCACAGATCTCATTATTCCGGTTCCCCAAAATTACAAAAAAACAGGGAGTCAGTAAAAGGTTAATTGCCAGACCTGAAAAATGGCTGCAGATATTGCTGTATTTGTTCTTTGTTTATGGTATCACTGATAAGTGCAATGTGATTATCCGGCCGGACGAGTAGAAATAATTCCTCCCGTACCCCTTGTTGTTTCCATTTTTCGTCAAGGGGTTCTTCTATGATCTTCAGGGAAAATGGGAATACGTTTTCAGCCCGTTGGGCCTCCTCTTTCGTTAATGTTCCCTCTCCTATATGTAATAAGTGAAAAGCAGCGGCTTTACATTTTAAGTGAATATTGTCATGGGGAAAGTAAGGGAGGCGATCTCCGGCATGGAAGGACAGTTTCTGTTGACTGAACGACTGTGACAAGGACATCCCTTTATAGGAATACCAAATCTGTGAAACTGTTTTAAACATCGCCGTTCGTATTTTTTGAAAGGAGGTAGCGATGCCAATTAGGTTTACTCCGATATATTTTCTGAATCGTTTGAGGAACCAATGGTCACTGGTCATTATTTTGAACCCCCTATCTGTAAAGTTTAATATCCACTGAGCGAATGGTAATCGCTCTTCATTGTAAGTGTCCAGTAATTGAGGCGTAGTCTCTTCTTGCAGTACCAGGGCCAGCTTCCAGCATAAGTTATAAGCATCCTGTAATCCCGTATTCATGCCTTGGGCTCCGGCGGGACTGTGAATGTGGGCGCTATCCCCGGCTAAAAAAACGTTACCGGTCCTAA
>CAZIGO010000026.1:0-1544 GCA_964538595.1 uncultured Chitinophagales bacterium
CCGATATGGCAAAACATGCCGTTAACAACCTCCTTGAGAAAACTCAAACAGACCCAGGAGAAGTAGACCTATTGATCTGTGCTACCACTACTCCCGACATGCCTTTTCCAGCCACAGCTAACATCATTGCAGATAAAGTTGGGATACAGGAATCATGGGGGTTTGATATCAATGCAGCCTGTTCCGGTTTTATATACTCATTGTTTACAGCTTCTCAACTAATAGAGGCCGGTAGCCAATCCAAAGTTATCGTCGTAGGAGTAGATAAGATGTCTTCTATCATCAACTATACCGACCGCCGTACCTGTGTCATTTTTGGAGACGGTTGTGGAGCAGTGATGCTGGAACCCGATGAGCAAGGATATGGCATACGAGATGCAATTTTAAAGAGTGATGGTGCCGGGCGGAAACATCTCCATCAAAAAGCGGGCGGCTCAATGCGGCCGGCTACCCACAAAACGGTCTCGACCGATCAGCACTATGTTTATCAAGAAGGAAGACAAGTTTTTAAATTTGCTGTTACAAATATGGCGGAAGTTTCCCATGATATTATGAAACGGAACGAGCTAACAGCTAGTGATGTGGCCTATCTAGTACCTCATCAAGCTAATAAGCGTATCATAGATGCTACCGCCAAACGTATGGGGTTAGAGGATGAAAAAGTGATGGTCAACATTGAACGATATGGGAACACAACCAATGGAACCATCCCCTTGTGTTTATGGGAATGGGAAGACCAATTAAAACCAGACGACAACCTTATCATTTCAGCTTTCGGGGGAGGATTTACGTGGGGCGCCATTTATTTGAAATGGGCTTACCAAACGAATTAATTTATACTCATAAAATTTTTACAACCAACTAAAAAATTGTTAATTGGATAGTTATGGCGGATACAGCAGACATAAGAAAAGGGATGGTACTGAACTATAAAGATGATCTCTTTAAGATCGTGGATTTTCAACATGTCAAACCGGGAAAGGGGAAAGCTTATGTCCGCACCGAGTTGAAAAGCATAACTACGGGAAAAGTGTTAAAACACAAATTTAATGCAGGAGAAGAGATCGACCCTGTTCGCGTAGAAACCCGTCCTTTCCAATATATGTATAAAGACGATTCAGGGTATCACTTTATGGATCAAGAAAATTTTGAACAGATCAATGTGCCGGAAGACATGATAAACCATCCGGAATATATTAAGGAAGGACAAGAGGTAGAAATACAAATCCATGACGAAACGGGCAAGCCTGTATCCTGTGATTTACCCCCTTTTGTGGAATTGGAGGTAACTTATACAGAACCCGGTATTAAAGGAGACACGGCCACATCGGCTACTAAAAAAGCAGAAGTTGAAACGGGAGCGGAAGTACAAGTCCCCTTATTTATTGAACAAGGAGAAGTTATTAAAATCGATACTCGTAATAACGAATACGTTGAACGTGTAAAATCTTAACATCATGAAATTCAAAAAAATACAAGAACTCATTGAGTTAGCGAACGAACTTAAGCTTAATGAACTAAAGATAGAGCGCAAAGATTTTAAA
>CAZIGO010000026.1:1554-12795 GCA_964538595.1 uncultured Chitinophagales bacterium
TTCATGTTCGTACCCAATATGATGTGTCAAAAGAGAAGGGACAAAATGCCCAACAACAAGTACCTGTGGTAGCTGCTCCTCACCCCACTCAACCTCCTCAACCCCAACAATCTCCTCAAGCTGCCCCCCCACCCCAGCAGCAACAGCAAAATCAGCAACAAGGGCAACAACAAGAACAGCAAACAAAAGAGGATCAAGAGGATGAAAACCTTATTACCGTTAAATCTCCCATGATCGGCACTTTTTACCGCCGCCCTAACCCCGACAAGGATCCATTTGTTAAAGTGGGAGATACCGTCAACGAAGGAGATACGCTTTGTATCATAGAAGCCATGAAGCTATTTAATGAAATAGAAGCTGAACATTCGGGTAAAGTAAAGAAGATCCTTGCCGAAGATGCTTCTCCCATAGAATATGACCAACCCTTATTTGTCATTGATCCGGAAGGATAAATTTAACTCCCCGTCCTTCCCTTATATTAGGAGACAATCCCAATTAATTGACAAAAATGATAGTAAAAGGCCGAACCCTAAAATTCGACGTTTATGTTCAATAAAATACTCATTGCCAACAGAGGAGAAATAGCATTACGGATTATTCGTACTTGCAAAGAGATGGATATTAATACAGTAGCCGTGTATTCCACAGCTGATAAGGACAGTTTGCATGTTCGATTTGCAGATGAAGCCGTATGTATAGGTCCTCCTGCCGCCCAGCAATCTTATTTGAACACGGCTAATATTATGGCCGCTGCCGAGGTAACTAACGCAGATGCTATTCATCCGGGTTATGGATTTTTATCTGAAAACCCCACATTCCCTGAAATTTGTGAGGAATATGATATAAAATTTATTGGACCGAATGCGGAGATGATACGGACCATGGGAGATAAAATTACAGCTAAAAAGACGATGGAAGAGGCCGGTGTTCCAACCGTTCCTGGATCAGAAGGGTTGTTAAAAGACTTGGAAGAAGCTAAAAAGCTGGCCAAAGAAATTGAATACCCCGTCATGCTCAAAGCTACAGCCGGAGGGGGTGGTAAAGGTATGCGGATTGTTTATGAAGAAGCCGAGTTAGAAGAAGCGTGGAACAGCGCCAAAAAAGAAGCTAAGGCTTCATTTGGTAATGAAGGGATGTATATGGAAAAATTTATAGAAGAACCGCGCCACATTGAAATACAAGTAGCCGGTGATCAATATGGCAAAGCCTGTCATCTTTCTGAACGGGATTGTTCTATTCAACGTCGTCATCAAAAATTAGTAGAAGAAGCTCCCTCCCCCTTTATGACAGAAAAATTGCGAGAAGAAATGGGAGAAGCTGCTATAAAAGCTACCAAAGCTATCGACTACGAAAGCGTAGGAACGGTTGAATTCTTAGTCGATAAAAATCGCAATTTTTACTTTATAGAAATGAACACCCGTATTCAAGTAGAGCATGGTGTCACTGAAGAAGTCGTATTTTTTGATCTGATTAAAGAACAAATAAAGATAGCGGCTGGCGTACCTATTTCTGGAAAGTCATATTATCCTAAGATGCATGCTATTGAATGCCGTATCAATGCTGAAGATCCCTTTAAAAACTTTGCCCCATCCCCCGGTGTTATCAAAACCTTGCACACACCGGGAGGGCATGGTATACGCATCGACTCTCACATCTATGCCAATTATATGATCCCCCCCCACTACGACTCTATGGTGGCCAAAATCATATCCATTGCTCAAACCCGCGAGGAAGCTATTAACACTATGCGACGAGCATTGAGTGAATATGTGATCGATGGAATCAAAACAACTATACCTTTTCATTCCCAACTAATGCGTAATGAAGAATTTAAAGCCGGTAATGTAACGACTAACTTCTTAAAAGGATTTGAGATGGAAGATCCTGAAGCTGAGACAGCAGAGACGTAATAGTTATTTTTTCCTCCTCCTTAGCTGGCTCCTTCCCCATCTACTGGCTGCACTTCCGCCACCGGATTAAATAAATACAGCTTATCGGTAGAAATTTCTTTACATTTGAACCGTTTACGTAACTGAGGACCTTTTATAAAAGTACGACCGGTAGATGTTTTAAAAACAGCATTACGGGGGAGATCTTCTATGAAGAGGGTATTATCATCTTTATCATAGCGCTTGAGAACACGCATTAAATTTTTATCTACACAACTGGAAGCCGCCGGATTTTTTAAATAGTTGGACAATGCCTCAGCAATTTCATGTGGGAATACGTTGGCCTCCAGAAAGGGCACCATCATTTTTTTAAAAATTTGCTTCCATTCTTTCCCATGGGGGGCCACTTTATTCCCATGCTTCGTATACACTTTTAAATGAGCCAGCTCATGAATCAATGTAATCAGAAACCCATAAGGATTAAGTGTTTTATTAACAGAAATCTTATGCCCCTCTTGAGGACAATAGAAATAATCCCCCATTTTGGTAGCCCGGTGCGGTGTTAAGCGCAGCCGAACATTATACCTTTTCAACAATTTCACTACTTTGGGATGAGCTGCGTCCGGCAAAAAAACCTGTAAGCGACGTGAAGAATAACGTGATTTATTATCCTTCATTACTTTTAGCTTGTGAGGAAGTTGACGGAATAAGTTTTAATAAATAATACACTTCTAAAACCGTATAAAACACATAACTCGCACTGAAAAACGTGATAAAACTAATATAATTTTTATTTACCCCACTCAAAAGGACTATTATTAAGAATGCTAAAGCAAGGATCATCTTCAATAATATTCCTCCCATAAAATGGTACATAAAGCTCCGATGAGAAGAAGCGGCGACTCCTCGCTTTGTAAGCATATAGATAACTAAAGTTAAGAGAGCCATAAAGGGAATATTACTCCATACGGCCCAACTAATATAAGAATCTCCTCCGCCGACAGCAATTAGAAAAGTGAATCCACTGAGCAGAAAAGTCAGCCCTGCTAATAGTAATAGAAATTGTCTTGTATATTTATTTTGACACACTGGAGATGAAAATATATAAAACCACAACGATTGCCAAAAGTGAAAAGCCTAAAGTAAAAACGGGAATTTGCCATTCCATATAATTGTCCAGGGCCCGTCCTCCAAAGATAGCACCTAATAAAATAATGATTACCTGAATGGCTAAGTTGGAATACTTAGCATAATTATTCAGTACATTATTCTTTTTCTTTCTTTTTTCTTTGCTTTCGTCCTGATTTTTTCGAGGCATTATCTTCACCTTTCTTTATTCCGCCCATCTGGCAGTTACCATCAAACCGGGCCCCCGGTTCAACTACCAATTTTTTCGTTTTTATCTCAGCCTTTATCTGAGCAGAGCTTTTAAGTGATAATAAATGTTCAATTTCTACAACTCCCCCATCAACAGTTCCTAATACATCCGCATTCTGACAAACAATATCTCCCTCCACTTTTCCCGACTTGCCTACTACTACTTTAGATTTGGAATACACATTTCCTTTAAGTAGTCCATCAATACGAATATCACCTTCTGCATTAATTTCACCATTAATGGTCGTTCCCTTACCTATTAAATTAATAGCATCGCTTTTATCGTCGAGTTTATTATTCAACTGACCATTTTTTTTGTTGTTTCCAAACATAGACTCTGCTTTATTATACGTATTTTATTTAAAAAGGATATAATCAGTAGGATTTACCGGTTCACCTTTATGCCATAATTCAAAATGTAAATGCGGCCCCGTCGAATATTGGCCGGTATTCCCTATAATAGCCACGGCATCTCCTGCTCTCACAAAGTTACCAGTTTTTTTCAACAATTCAGAATTATGTTTATAAAATGAAATCATGTTATTTTGATGTTGAATGGCAATTACTTTCCCGGCTCTTGCTGTCCAATCAGAAAATACAATATAACCATCCATAACAGCTTTAATAGCCGTATTAACCGGTGCCACTATATCTACTCCCAAATGTTTATTTTCCCAGGAAAATTCATTAGTGATTGTTCCTTTTAATGGAGTAAAAAAGTGATATTGATTCAAGGAAGTCTTTTTTTGCTCATCAACAGGTTCTGTTAAAAAATATTGCTCTTTTTGAGTAACCTCCGCTCGCAATAATGAGTCTTGTTGAGATCGTCGGCGAGTTAGCGATAAAGTGTCAGAAGCTCTGTCTTCCATCGGTTTTTTCTTAACTGAAGTATCCACTTTTCCGCTCATTATATTTTTTATATTTTTAATATAGTTATTTTTTGATTTTATACTATTTTCTAAAGAATCCACTTTCATTCTTACTTGAATCAATTCTTCCTTTAAGGCTATCTCAGTATAGCCTAACAAATATTCTTTAACCGGTGTAAAAAGCACCACGACCATCGCTATTCCGAACATAAAAACGAAAAGTGTACTCAGCCACAAATAAATATTGAGTCGAGTCAGACGAAAGGAAGTTTCTTCTTCCAGCGTATCATCATTCATAATAACCAATCGATACCGATCCTGTAATCTTCGCCACCACTGTGAACGTCTCCGAGATTTACTCATACACCCAAATTTACGGGTATAGAAAGAATTTTAGGGCAAAATTAAAAATATTTTTACCTTATTTTTGTTATTATAATAGAGAAAAGTCTATAAATCAGAGTTGCGTAAGCTTATAATCATATTGTTTTTGACTATTATCTCTGTCCCGGCCTGGAGCCAACAGCAGGAAAAAGAGGCTTCTTTTATAAAAAGGGCCTACCATAACACTACCGCTCGCTACAATGGATATTATCATGCCAAATTACGGATTAACCAAGCCCTACGACAACTTAAATCTACCGTTCAATTCAACTATAATGAAGTACTCCCCCTATATCCTTACATTGACGCTCAAGAAACTTCCAATATTAAAGCAGATATGAAAAATGTCAGTAAGAAAACCTCCAAAGTCATCAAACTTCATCCTATCAGTAAATGGATAGACGACTGTTATTTAATGTTAGGGAAAGCCTATTTTCTCCAGAAGGACTACGAAAATGCTAAAAAGTCATTTGTATACATAACTACAAAATATAAGCAAGAAAAACCCAAAGAAGCACGCTATCTTTCTAAGGGGCAAAAATTTAAACGCAATGTCAATGACTGGTTCAAAAAGAAGAACCTCAAACATCAACCCGTTTACTTTGAGGCCAGTATGTGGCTAATACACTCCTATATTGCCTTGGAGCAATTTGAAAAGGCTAAAACCATTATCAATTTAATGCAGTCAAAAAGTCATTTTCCCGATCGACTACGAGGTGATATACATACATTGATCACGCATTTACGATTAAAAAAAAGTGAATTAACGCAAGCCACAGTATCGTTAAAAGAGGCCATCAAATATACGGAAGAAAGAGAAAGGAAAGCCCATCTAACATTTATACTGGCTCAATTGTATCAAAAATTAGGGCATAATGAACGGGCTATTGAAGCGTTTAACAATGTACTGCAACTCCATCCGCCTTACGAGATGGAATTTTATGCTAAAATCAATATAGCCAAAACTTATGAAGAAGGAGGGACCCTGTCGATGCATTCCATCAAAAACCAATTAAAACAATTAGCGCAGGACGACAAAAACACCGAATATCTTGACCAAATATATTACTACCTGGCTCGCCTGCATTTAAAGAAAAGAGATACTTCACAGGCTGTCCACTATTTAAAGAAGTCTGTTAATAAAAGTGTCAATAACAATCGACAAAAGGCGCTTTCTTATCTGGAATTAGCTGATCTACATTTTAAAAATAAAAAATATGAGTCAGCAAAATATTATTACGATAGTACTTTAACCACTTTACCCAAGGATTATAAAGATTATAAAACTATTCAACGCCGCGGTAAAATATTAGATAAGCTGATTAAAAATATATTAGTCGTTGAACGTCAGGACAGTTTATTACGGTTGGCTCGACTGCCCAAAGAAAAGCGCAACGCTATTATACAACGTAAAGTGGAACAAAAGCGAGAACAGTTAGCTCAACAAAAACAATCTCAAAGTACAGCAACTCAAGCCGGTATTAGCTCCCAAAAAAATCAGCGTCAAGGTTATAATGTAGGAGGAAACCAAAAATGGTACTTTTACAATAATCGGGCAAAGTCACAAGGTAAGCAAACATTCCAAGCCCAATGGGGTAAACGTAAACTCCAAGATCATTGGCGCCGCAGTGTTCAATCTTCCTCCTTTCAACAATCAGGAAAAACGGACTCCTCCAATCAACAACCCGCTACAGTGAGCAAAGAACAATTTTTAAACCCCATCCCATTAAAAAAGAAAGAAAAAAAGAAAGCCCAGCAAAAAATAATAGAAGCCCTTTATAATATGGGTGTTATATACCGAGAACAGTTACAAAATTATCAGAAAGCGATACAAACATTCACTCAACTTAACGAAAGATTTAAAAATCATGAATACAAATTGAGTAGTTATTTTCATCTCTATCTTTTGCATAAAGAACTCAATAATTACAGTCAAGCCGGGCATTATAAAAATTTGATCTTTAATCAATACCCAGATTCTAAGATAGCTAAAAACTTAAAAAATCCCAGCCGTCAAAAAAAGCCTAAAAAACAGCACCGTGAGGCATTAAAACTTTATGAAAGAGCTTATCAATATTATGAAAATAATGATTATAAACGTACCATAATGCTTTGTAATCGCTCCGACAGCCTTTTATCCCCTAATCCGATTAAACCAAAATTCAAATTTTTAGAAGCTTTATCTTATGGCCAACAACGGGATTATGCCTCCTATAAGACAGCACTGGAAAAGATTGTAAAAAAACACAAAAACACCTCCATCCACCAACGAGCCCAACGTCTTTTAAAAGCTATGGATAAAAAAGATGTGTCTGAGATATTAAAGAAAACTCAGGATACTAACAAAACGATTTATGCCTACTCCCCCCGCGAAAAACATCGTTGCCTCATCATATTATCGCCCGACGTAAAAAATAGCAACCAAATAAATATCGCTCTGTCGAAATTAAATAATAAAAAGTTTCAATCCTGGGACCTGGAAGTTTCCAACCTTATGCTCACCACGAAAAAAAATATGATCATGATAAAGGGATTGCCTAATGCTAAAAAAGGGAAGAAATACTTAAGACAACTCAAAAAATATCCAGGTTTTACTAATAAAATAAACAAGAAGAAATATAACCTAATATTAATAAGTCGTTCCAATTTTAAGCTCTTTTACGATCATAAAAATATCACTGATTACCGAACTTTTTATAAACAAAATTACGTTAGTAAATAAATGAGCTCAAGTACCCCATCCAAAACAGCTTTTCGAAAATATATTATCCTCTTTTGGACTATTATACTGGGAGGTATACTCGGTGTATTTCTGTTCTTTTACAGTATTACACAGGGATACTTTGGCCCGTTACCTACCTTTGAACAGCTTGAGAACCCAGAAAATAACCTGGCTTCACAAGTATATACGGCAGACAGTGTGCTTATTGGAAAATACTATCGGCAAAACCGTACTTACACTGATTATGCCAACTTATCCCCTCATCTCATACATGCTTTAATAGCTACAGAAGATGTTCGGTTTTACCAACACAGCGGTATTGATTTTAAAGGTGTATTAGCTATCCCCTATTACTTAATAAAGGGGGAGATGCGCGGGGCCAGTACTATTACTCAACAACTGGCTAAAAACCTTTTTAAGCGAAAGCATTTTAATACGCTGTATGATATGGTAATCACCAAATTCAAAGAATGGATTACAGCCGTCCGTATCGAGCGTCGCTATACCAAGAAAGAAATTATTTCTATGTATTTTAATACTGTCCCCTTTGGGAGTAATGCCTTTGGCATTGAATCAGCAGCCCAAACCTTTTTTAGTATTCCGCCGGACTCATTGAATATTAAGCAATCAGCCATTTTAGTAGGTATGCTCAAAGGAACGACACTTTACAATCCTAAGCGAAACCCTGAGCACTCTAAAACGCGACGTAACATAGTGATTCACCAAATGGCCAAGTATGATTATATTGCTGATTCCCTCGCCGATTCTTTACAAAAGGACCCTATAAAATTAAATTATGACCCCTCCAACCACATAAAAGGCTTAGCTCCCTATTTCCGTCAGCAATTAAGACTAGAATTACAAGAGTGGTGCCACAATCATCTTAAACCGGATAGTACTCCTTACAACCTATACCAAGACGGACTCAAAATATATACAACACTCAATTCTAAAGTACAGCGTTATGCTGAAAAGGCAGTAGACTCTCACTTAGCCAATGTACAGAAAAAATTTTATGAGCATTGGAAAGGGAGGGATATTTACTCTAAATCTAATGCAAAATCTGCTGTCAAAAAAGCCATGAGAAAATCAAGTCGTTATAAACGATTGGCTCGTAAAGGTTTAGAGGAGGATTCCATTCTTAAAGTATTCAACACTCCCACCCAAATGAATATTTTCACTTGGCAAGGCAACAAAGATACGGTTATGACGCCTTTGGATTCTATCCGCCATCACCTAAAAATTATTCAGGCCGGTTTTATGGCTATGGATCCTAATACAGGGGATATTAAAGCCTGGGTTGGGGGCATAGATTTTCAGCATTTTAAGTACGATCACGTCAATAAAGGTTCCAAGCGTCAAGTCGGTTCTACTTTTAAACCCTTCGTCTATGCCGTGGCCATGATGAATGGATGGTCCCCCTGTAAACAATTCCCGAACATGCCAATAACTTTTGATGAATATGATGGCTGGACTCCTCAAAATGCCACAGATGAAACCGGTGGTATGCGCACCTTACAAGAGGGGTTAGCTCACTCTATAAATATTATTACAGCACATGTAATCAAAGAATTTGGACCGGGACAAGTGATCGATCTCGCTCGAAAAGTAGGTATCACGAGTCCGATACCTAAAGTGCCTGCTATATGTTTAGGGACACCGGACATATCAGTATATGAACTCATCGGTGCTTATAGTACATTTGCTAATAAAGGAGTATGGGTTAAACCAAACTATCTCACACGTATAGAAGACAAGAATGGAAACGTCATTCAAAAATTCACTACTCAAAAGAAAGAAGCTTTAGATGAACAAACGGCCTATTTAATGGTACACCTACTAAAAAATGTGGTAAACAAAGGAACAGCGGCTCGCTTACGAGGGCAATATGCTTTTAACAACAGTTTGGACATTATAGGGAAAACCGGTACTACACAAAAACATTCCGACGGTTGGTTTATCGGCGCTACCCCTCAACTCATTGCCGGATTATGGAGCGGTTGGGAGTATCGTTCTATCCATTTTCGTGATTTAGAAATGGGACAAGGAGCGCGCATGGCCATGCCCGTATGGGCCATTTTTTATAAACAATTATTAAGTGACTCTTCCTTGAACTATACGAATAAAATAAAATTTGAAAAACCTGACCAATCTCTAAATATTGAACTTGACTGTGAAAAGTATCAACAAAAAAAACATAAAGGGGTAGATTTCTCCTCTCCATTTTAATTTAATCATTGATTAAAGCACATTTACCGGGTGTATGAAAAGATCCACATTTAAAAATGATATTGCACCTCAACTCCCCCATAAGCCGGGTGTTTATAAGTTTTACAATCAAAGTGATCGGTTACTGTATATTGGTAAAGCTAAAGATCTTAAAAAAAGAGTGAGTTCTTACTTTAATACCTCCCACCACAGTAGTCCTAAAACAGCATTGCTGGTCCGTAAAACTACGCAAATAGATTTTACCTTGGTTAATACAGAGCAAGATGCCCTTCTTTTAGAAAACAGCCTGATTAAAAAGCATCAACCCAAGTATAATGTGATGTTCCGGGATGACAAAACATATCCCTTTATATGCCTAAAAAATGAACGTTTTCCCCGGTTATTTGCCACTCGCGATCGAAAAGACGACAATTCTGAATACTTTGGTCCTTATACCTCAATGAACATGGTAAATACGCTTATTGAGCTCCTCAGAAAAATATTTAAAATTCGAACTTGCAATTATAATCTGTCTGAGACAAATATTGAAAAGGGAAAATTCAGAGTTTGTTTAGAATACCATATCAATAATTGTAAAGGTCCTTGTGAAGGCCTTCAAGCGGAAAAATCTTATAATAAAAACATCAAACACATCCGTAAAATACTAAAAGGTAATATTCAAAAAGTTATTAATTATTTAAACAATATTAAACATGACTATGCTCAGAACTATCAATTTGAACAAGCACAGGAAGTAAAAGAAAAATTACAATTACTAAAAAAGTTTAAAAGCAAATCAACAGTAGTTAATCCTCGCATTCATAATGTCGATGTGTTTTCTTTTGTAGATGGTGAGAAACGGGCTTTTGTCAACTACCTCAAAATTATCAATGGTGCAATAATAAAAACAAGGACACTGGAACTAAAAAAACGAATTGAAGAAGATCGATCGGATCTATTGGCTACTGCCATTATAGAACTGAGAAATAGTCATAACAGTGATTCAAAAGAAGTTATCGTTCCCTTTTATCCCAATATTACATTACCAGGGATAACAATGAAAGTTCCTCAAATTGGAGACAAAAAAAAGCTATTGGATCTTTCTTTTAAAAATGCTAAATATTTAAAAAAATACAAGGGCGGACCGAATTTAAAGCGCAAGCGTCGACAAAAGCAAAGGGAAAAGCTGGAAACCGTTAAAAATGATTTGCAATTATCTTCTTTACCTTATCACATTGAATGTTTTGATAATTCTAATTTACAAGGAAGTACACCGGTAGCAGGTCTAGCCGTCTTTAAAGAAGGACGTCCCTCTAAAAAGGACTATCGCCATTTTAATATAAAAACAGTAACGGGACCAGACGATTATGCTTCTATGGCTGAAGTAGTTTATCGGCGTTACAGAAGACTGCTCAATGAAGATCGCTCGCTGCCTCAGTTAATCATTATTGATGGAGGGAAGGGTCAATTAAACGCTGCTTATGGGAGCTTAGAAGAGTTAGGTATTACTCAAAAATTGGATATTATAGCTATAGCTAAACGATTGGAAGAAATATATAAACCGAATGATAAATTACCCTTATATATCAATAAGAAGTCGTATACTTTACAATTAATACAACAAATTCGAAATGAAGCCCATCGATTTGCGATAAACTTCCATCGTCAACAGCGAAAAAAGCCTCACTTAAAAAGTGAACTAGAAGATATTAAAGGAGTCGGTCCCAAAACAAGTCGCAGGTTATTACAAGTTTTTGGGTCGGTTAAAAAAATAAAAAAAGCAAAAGTCACC
>CAZIGO010000026.1:12805-19163 GCA_964538595.1 uncultured Chitinophagales bacterium
GGACCAAAGGTCGTGTTCAAATTCAAAAAGTTCTTGCTGTATACGTTGAGCTTCATATAAAGCATCCTTACCTGCTTTATAATCCTCAATACGGCGATCATAAACATTAGATTCCTTTATAAGTTTGGCATCAAACAAGCGCATTTCGAACACATCATACCAAGTAAGATTAGCGGCGTCATTAAACATATTATAAGCTCGTGCATTAGCAAGGATAGACTTTAGATCGGGGTAATACACCCAAAACATAGCCACGTCTGCCACAAAATTCCCGTTTTCATCGTATTTAGCACGGAAAGGGGCTATACCAATAATACGGGGATACATCATGGAACGTTCCTTATCAAAAATCCAGTCTTCTTTAATTCTGAATTTTTTAATGTTTTCAAGTTGAAGGTTTTTCTCTACCACTTTTTGTTTCTGTTCCCCGGTTACAGGATCTGTCACCCATTGCGTATCTACACTGTGACCTATTGATTTAACTTCTTCGGGAGTCATAGGGCTGGTAAACTCATCATCAAGCGGATCATAAACTGTTAAATCGCCACTTTTTGCAGCTTCCATAATAACTCTTATCAAAGGAACAGGTTTATTTTCAGCTCCTTCATAATTAGGAAAAGCAAAATGCAAGTTCTGCTTTTCCTTGATATTGATTTCACGCCACATGCGTTTTTCATAAAAGACATCTGATTCCCGTAAATAGGGATAGGGTATTTCTTGTCGTTGCTCTACAGATTCCCGGTCATAGGCCCGATCTCTTACATCAGATTCAGTGGATTGCCCTTCCACAACTCCAACAAGAATAAACAATGGCAAAACGATATTTAACAATCCGTATGTATATTGGATTAAGCTATTCATGCTATTGGAGTTTATTGATCAATATTTATTAAGTAAGTTCAAAAGAAATACTAGGTAACTCTCTAGTTTCCCCACTGGGTCCGCGTACTTTAACCTGGTCGATAAAAAATCGATCCCCGGGCTTCGCCTGATTTAAAAATTGTTTCATTCGACTATTAAAAGTAGGCCGTCTCGTATCAACAACCAATGCATCACCTCTTTGAGGAATATATGTCATACTGAAACTTACCACCTCAAAACGTAAATCATAAACAAAGTCTTCTAATTTAGCAATCACGCCTTGCTGAGCCGTAAAGGAAGAGGCCGGAACCTTACCACCTTTAAATTTACCTCCGACGGTAGCTATAGGGTCCGGAACACGTTTAATACGAAATTTTTGGCTTCCCATATGGCGTGTTTTGCCATTCTTCATTTTTACACTTACTGATATTTTAGCATCCCCTGGCCGCGCATTACCAATCTTAGCATAATACTTTCCTTCCCCACGGGGATCCAATCGTCCACTCACCCCCTGTAAACGGGGTTGAACATCTTCTGACTGAAAACCTGCCACTGAGACAGCGATCGGATTATCAACTCCGATATAAAGTACATTCATTTTTTCAGGAGATACTACTACTGCGCCTTGTGCTACTTGGTATTCTTCTCTAAAAGGATACCATTCATATTCACCGGTAGGTTTTCTTATACGAATAGCTCCTTCATAATGTTTCATACCAATTCCTTGCGGCTTAATATTGTATTTACCCATACCTTGTTGAGGGGGAAGTACTGTGTCAATATTACTTAAAGGGGTTAATTGTTTTTCATCGGAATGTTCAGAGCTTGTAACTAATTCAGATTTACCCGAGTAATTTTTCAACATATCTTCAGTAATCTTCTGAAAATTCCCCAAAGTGTCTTGACCTGCAATAGAAGTATCTAAATCACCAATAAAAACATAAGGTTCTTGAGTAGAACTCCATGCTGAAGCAAATATTTCAGCTTTATATTTCTGTCCCTTCATAACGAAGTTCGTATTTTCAATAATTTTGGCCTGCATACGATCGACTTTAATATCAGCCGCACCAATCTGGTTTAACAGATAATTGATTATATCAGCTTTTGCATTTTTCACATCGTTTTGCAACTTCGTAAGAAGGGTAATAGAAGCCACTGTCGGTATCATCTGAAAATTGTATTCAGCCCAATTCCTGTTCTGTGGGTCATTCTTAGGGTCATTTGCACTTAATGTGATACGCTTTTCAAAACGATCACGGGCGCCTTTACCTCCCACTTGCTCCACAATGGCTAATAAAGAATCTCTCGTTCTATTAATAGACTTCTGCAACTTATCTCCCTTTCCTTCAAACAGCATTACTTGAGAGGGATAATCCACACTCTTTTTACTAGCCACTACACTATCTCCTTGTTTATTGGCTTTTAAACCGCCTGCTAATTTTATAATATCTTGCTTATACTTTTCTATTTCATCATATAGCTGATTCGTCAGGTCAATGGTCCGTTGTGCCTTCATGTAATAAGGTTTAGTTTTTTCCTTATTAACATCCATCTGCTTTTGGAAGGCTTTCATCGTTAGTGTATTCTTAGACTCAATTGCACTAATGGTACTTTGAATACCTTGTTCCACTTTTACAAAAGCATTTAACACCTGACGAGATACATTAAGAGCCAACATAGCCGTTAAAAACAGATACATTAAAGTAATCATCTGTGGCCTTGGCTTCTTAGGTATAGACATATAAAATTAGGGTTTTTAGGAGTTATTTATTTAGTTGATCAAAGAAAAGAAAAGTATAGACGATTCTGTACACTTAAAAATAATTATTGATTACTCATAGCAGAAAGCATATTGCCATAAATAGTATTCAACTGGGCAATATTTTCTGCTAAATGACCCACTTGTTCTTTGTAGCGCTTTGTATCTTCTACTGAAGACTCAAGACTTTTAACAACCTGGTCCATATTTTCATAAAAGCGATCCATCTCCTGCTTATGTTCTTGAGAAGCTTGCAATTCCATTTCATACATCTCATTCAAAGAAGACAGGTTTTTAGAAACATTCTGCATTTGTTCCTTATAGTTTTCAGCATCTTCCCCGATAGAAGACAATTGCGAAGCGGCTTCAGTAGCTTTTGAGTAAGCATCTTTCATTTCATCCAATGATTCGGCAGCGGCCTTTGCATTTTTTGAATATTCATCAGTAGCTTCTGAAGCATCTGTCAAATCAGAAAGGCGTGAAAGGTGCTCTCCCAACTTATTTAAGTTGTTACCTAAACTTTCTATAACTTCTGGACCCACATCGGCACTTTTTTTCAATCCTTCATCGATTTGCTCTACCGGGCTACCTTGCTGCACGGCTGCTTGCGAACCTTCTCCTTCTTCCATCTCCGGCGAAATATCGAGGTCTGGATAGATCTTTTCCCAATAATAGTCTTTATGGGGAGGTAAAATACCTTGAAGTGCAAAAATAAAAGCTTCTGTACACATTCCCAGTGTCAACATCATTCCAGCCATCGGCCAGTGCTGAATCTTAAACAAAGCTCCTAACAAAACAACAGAAGCTCCTAACCCCAATATCATATTTTTTACCCGTTTACCTTTCCAGGATTCAAAAAATAGCACCAACTTTTGCATAATTAATTACAGTTTTAGGTGAACAATACTATTAATACGTATAATGTCAAGTTTAACAAAATGATGTAGAAAAAATTAATCACCGAGTGATCGACCCAAGAAAGTCATGGAACATCGAAAGCCAACATAACATTTGGCCGTGTCCATATATTCAAAGGTTCTCGTACCCGTTTGACAGAAATAGGCAATATCTTTCCATGAGCCACCTCGTATTACTTTCCGCTTAACAGCCTTGGGATCATCATCTTCAGGTTTGGCTCGATAATCACTGTTAAGGTCGTGCATAAAGCTACCCATATTCTCCGTATAAGAGGTGGCCGTCCATTCAGCCACATTTCCTGCCATGTTATAAATGCCATAATCATTGGGAAAATAAGAGTGAACATCAACAGTATAAAAACCACCATCATCCGTATAATTACCTCGATTAGGCTTAAAATTAGCTAATATACATCCTTTCGCATTTCTCATATAAGGGCCTCCCCAGGGATAAGGTGAACCTTTTTTACCTCCACGAGCCGCATATTCCCATTCATACTCATAAGGGAGACGAAAATTATCTACTAATGTTTTATTTAAAGAACGGCGATAAGTATTCCACAAGCGTGTACGCCATATGGAAAAAGCACGAGCCTGTTCCCACGTAACTCCTACTACCGGGTAATTATCATAAGCCGGGTGCCAAAAGTATTTTCGCGTCATGGGCTCATTATAAGAATAAGTGTAATCGCGCACCCACACTAATGTATCCGGGTAAACATTGACTACTCCTTCTTTCAAGAATTCAGAACGGGCTTTATCCTTATTTTTTCGCTTAGCCGCTTCATCATAATTAACCCATTCATACTTATAATTCAGCTTAGACTTATCTATCACTTTTTTACCCCAAATTCTATCCTCAGGCTTATAATATAGAGGAGCCAAAATATCTTTTGTTTCTTGTTGTTCCCATTTAATCGGCACTGTCCAATCCAAGCGAGTACCCGTTTTAGTTTCAATCAAATGCTTCTCCCCGATCATTTTCTTAGCAATAGAATCACGGACCCAATAGACGAATTGACGATACTCATTATTACTAATCTCTGTATCATCAATATAAAATCCGTGAATTGAGATTTGCTTCGCCCGCTGAGCCTTGGTTTTATTAACATTTTCATCACTGGGACCTACGTGTAAGCTACCAGAAGGAACATACACCATGCCATGAGGAATAATATCATGCCATGAGGGACGATCCGGCACTCCATATAACTGTCCTTTGTAGAGGCGATCACTTCCTCCACATCCAGCTAATATTAATAACATTAGCGAAAAGAAACTAACAACACTTATTTTAAATAACTTTGCATTCATAAGCTTTAAGGCTTTGAACGATACAAATTTAAAAAAAAGGATACAAAATACCAAACTACATTAAATGGTTACGAGAATAGCGGTATGAATGTTTCAGTTGGTGGACCAAATTAGTATAATTTTTTTAATTATAAAAATCTTGGCGAGTAAATTGTTTTTAATGGGGCCGATTCCTTAAATAAATCAAATCTATAGTTAATCAATACTTCGTGAGAACCTGCCGTATGATTGGCTAATTTAGAAAAATTAAAGTCATAAGAGTACCCTAAATACAGCTTTTCTGTCAAATGTATTCCCCCTATCGCTATAATGCCATCTTTGTCATACTTCGTTACACTTCGATAAGAAACACCTAATAAAAAATTATTTTTATAGACGATGTTAGTATTGATATCCAACTGAGTTTTAAAGGCCTTACTCTCACTCGATTTAACTAAAAAAGAAGGTACTATGGAAAATTTTTCATTTAAGTCGTATTTATATCCCCCAGTAATATAATAATGCCGGGGAAGCGTGATTTGGGTTTGATCTAACTCCAGGGAGGATGCTATTATATTGGTGGCTGAAAGTCCTCCATACCATTGGGGATTACTAAAAAACACTCCTGTACTAAATTGGGGGCTAAAGGTACTGACTGTAGTGAGCGGCACATTGTCATCATTATGACTGCGTCCATTATTATAATTGCCTTCGGGAGTAGTTAATATCGTACCGTCTAATTGATATTGTCTTACTCCCCCTCTTATGCCCAACGACAATTTTCCTACATCCAACTGCTTTATATAGGCATAGGAAGCGGCTACTTGCGTAGTACGTCGGGCTCCAATTTGATCATTAATGATACTCCCTCCTATTCCCCCATGTAATTTCCCTACCGGCCCGTGTGCAGTTAAGGATTGTGTAACAGGCTGTCCCTCCAAGTTTAACCATTTGCTTCTGAAGTCTAATGTAGTTTTGATAGCATTTTCACTTCCTACCACAGCCGGGTTATAAACCTGCTTATTATACATATATTGACTGAACTGGGGAGCTGTTTGACCAAACAATACCTGCCCTTCCCCAATTCCAATCAATACAAACAAACAATATGTTAGAAATGAAATTCGCATCAATGTAAAGAAAGAATTAATCTTGATTTTTCAAAATCTTTATAACTTCGTTAATATCTTTTATCGGAGCTCGGCAAGTGAAATCCTGACAAACATAAATACGGGTGTCTTCCCCACTGTCTTCCTTATCCTTTAAAAGAGGCAATTCTGATTCTGACGACTCCGCCCCTATTAACAAATAATTAGTCACGGGTTGGAGTAATAATTGACGGGTTATATTTTTATAATTTTTCCCTATTACTACCACTTCATAAAATGGATAGGTCCGCTGAAGTACTCCTTGCAACCAATAACCGAATGCCGAGGGCTGTTTTTTAATCGTGTCTAAAAGCTGCTTCAACATATTATCGCTTTTCCGTCGATAACTTTGTTTATCAAATAATTGTCCTAGTTGAAAT
>CAZIGO010000027.1:0-2651 GCA_964538595.1 uncultured Chitinophagales bacterium
TGAAAATGGATATGCTCCCACCGAACATAAAAACGAAGCGGATCTGTTGCTGGTCAATACGTGTGCTATCCGCGAAAATGCCGAGCAGCGGGTTCGGGCTCGCTTACAAGAATTAAAAAAAGTCAAGGACGATAAGCCCGATGCCGTGTTAGGTGTTTTAGGATGTATGGCGGAACGACTAAGAAATAAACTACTAGAACAAGAAAAATTAGTAGATTTGGTCGTTGGGCCCGATGCTTACCGATCACTTCCTAAATTAATTAACAAGGTTAACGGCGGTCAAAAAGGTGTAAACGTATTACTCTCTCGGGAAGAGACTTACGCCGATATCAGTCCTATCCGATACGCTACCAATGATCTTTCAGCCTATATTTCCATCATGCGGGGATGTGATAATATGTGTTCCTTTTGTGTAGTCCCTTTCACCCGTGGTCGGGAGCGCAGTCGTGATCCTTACACTATTATTGAAGAAGCTCAAACATTGGTCGACCAGGGTTATAAGGAAGTTACGTTATTAGGGCAAAATGTAGACTCCTACAATTGGCAAAATGAATCCGGTACGGAAAAAGTAAACTTCGCTGAACTACTATCGATGGTAGCGGAGGTAGATGACCAACTCCGTGTTCGGTTTTCCACTTCCCATCCTAAAGATATGACGGATGAAGTGCTCCGGACAATGGCTCAATATAAAAACATTTGCAACTACATCCACTTGCCTGTACAATCCGGTAATGATCGTATTTTGGATTTGATGCGCCGTGGTTACAGTCGTGAATGGTATCTTTCCCGCATCGAGGCTATTAACGATATTATTCCTAATTGTGCGATTTCTACGGATATAATAACGGGATTCTGCTCAGAAACGGAAGAAGAACACCAAGACACCTTGTCGCTCATGGAAGCCGTAAAGTATGACCTGGCTTATATGTTTTACTATTCAGAGCGCCCCAAGACCCTAGCAGCCCGAAAGTATGAAGATGATGTACCGTTAAAAGTTAAAAAGCGCCGCTTAAGCGAAGTTATCGAACTTCAACAAAAACATGCCGAGGAGCTCAACGAACAAGAACTACATAAAAAGCACCGTGTTTTAGTAGAAGGAGTTTCAAAGCGTTCTGATAAAGACCTGAAAGGACGCAATGATAAGAACAAAGTAATTATATTTCCTGATGAACCCGGCATTTCTCCCGGCGATTATGTCGATGTATATGTCAATCGCTGTACTTCAGCCACCCTTTTTGGAGAGGTGACAGCAAAAAATGTGAAACTCTGAACCCTTCTTATTCATTATTATATACAGAACACTTTTTTGATACAAGAGAAGTAATATGGATTTAGAGTCGATAAAGCGCCGATTTGATATCATTGGTCATTCACAAAAATTGAATGATGCCCTTGAAAAAGCTATTCAGGTAGCTCCTACCGATCTTACTGTATTAATTATCGGTGAAAGCGGAGTTGGTAAAGAAATATTTTCAAAAGTTATTCATCATGGGAGTAAACGGAAGCACAATGACTTTATAGCTGTTAATTGTGGAGCTATACCAGAAGGGACCATTGATTCTGAACTGTTTGGTCATGTCAAAGGAGCCTTTACGGGGGCCCATGATTCGCGGGAAGGTTATTTTGAATCGGTGGATCAAGGAACAATTTTCCTCGATGAAATATCAGAAATGCCCAAGAGTACACAAGCCCGGCTCTTACGAGTATTAGAAAGTGGAGAGTTCATACGAGTCGGATCTTCCAAAGTACAAGAAACAGATGTCCGCGTCATAGCGGCTACCAATAAAGACCTGCTCAAACGAGTAAATAACGATAAATTCCGGGAAGACTTGTATTGGCGACTTAATACCGTTCCGCTCTATATCCCCCCCCTTCGCGAGCGTAAAGAAGATATTCATTTATTATTTCGCAAATTTTGTGCAGACTTTGCCGAATCTTACAAATTTGAGCCTATACGACTGGACAAAGAAGCCCAAAAGATTCTCGAAAACTACCGATGGCCCGGTAATGTTCGCCAGCTGAAACATGTGGCTGAACAAGTATCTGTATTGAGTAAGAAAAGAGAAATAGAAGGTGATGAGCTACTCAATTATATCCCAGAATCAGAGGAAAGTAATTTGCCCATGTTAAATGCCGAAAGTGGAAGTGAGGGAAGTCAATATTCGGAAAGAGAAATACTTTACCGTATCTTATTTGAGTTAAGAGAAGATGTCAACGATCTTAAAAAGGTTATGGTAGACATCTTACAAAATAACTCTAATGAGGAGGATTTCCAGGAATATAAAGAACAACTGATCAAAGATTGGAGACAAGAATTAAAATCCCCCTCTACCGATCAAGGAGAAAGAGATATGGAATCGTTAACTAAAGAGGGAGAACGACCTATCGTCATTTCTCGCAGAGAAGATGAACAAGCTTCTCCCGAACAAGAAGAACAACCCCCATACAACGAGGCACAAGTAGTAGATGAATCTTTATCGATTGCTGAAAAAGAACAAGAATTGATCAAAAAGGCATTAAAAAAGCATAATGGGAAACGTAAAGAAGCCGCTTTAGACTTAGGTATTTCTGAACGAACTTTATATCGTAAGATCAAAGAGTACGATATTGATTATTAAAAAGGGTTGTCTTTATTCTGCTAATTTATGATA
>CAZIGO010000027.1:2661-9495 GCA_964538595.1 uncultured Chitinophagales bacterium
GCCACATATGGTATTGTAGGAATAATATTGAGTATTCTAACCGGTTGCGGAGCTTATTCATTTACAGGAGCTTCAATTCCTCCAGATGTAGAAACCATTTCTATAGATCGCTTTGAAAATATTTCAGGGGGTGGCCCTCCTACCTTAAGCCAAAACTTTACCGAAGCTCTCAAAGACCGCTTTGTTGAACAGACTCGCCTAACCTTAGTAGAACGCAATGGAGATTTACAACTCAAAGGCAATATAATTAAATATGATGTCACTCATGCTGCCACTACTAGCCAGTCTCAAACAGCATTAAATCGCCTGACGATTGACGTAAGAGCTCGTTTCAAAAACACGAAAAAGAAAGAAGATAGCTGGGAGAAACGATTTTCTCAATATGCGGATTATGCCAGTGACAAAAGTCTTTCTAATGTGGAGTCTCAATTGATAAGGGATATCAACGAAAAGTTGGTCACCGACATATTTAATAAAGCCGTCGTTAATTGGTAAATCTATGAATAAAGAAAAGTTTATAAAATATATTCGTTCCCCGGCTGCATTACAAGAGGCTTCGAATACAGAAACTTCCGAACTAATAGATCAATACCCCTACTCTTCTATTCTTCATTTATTTAATGCCAAATTTCAACAGCTGCAAGATCATGATGATCAAGAAGAAGCTCTTCATCAAGCTGCCACTTATGTTTACGATAGAGAGCAACTTTACCATTTTATGAATGATACTCCCGCTCCTTCATCTCTTCAAAAAGATCAAAAGGAGTCTACCTCCACTGCTTCCCCTGGGAAAAGCTTTTTTGATTGGCTACAAGAACTAGATAGCTCTTCGAAAGATAAAGAGGCCTCTCCCTCTCCTCAAACAGAACAAAAAAAGGAAAAAAAGAAGGGTCAAGACTTCTCTTTAGCTACAACAGAAGAAGATGAGAAAGCCTTTGAACATTTTCGTTCTTCAACCCAAAAGAAGGGCTCCGCTAAAACGGACACCACTGACGATACAATAGATGATATGGCCAAGAAGAGTGTAGCCGAAAACGAAAATATAGTTACTGAAACATTAGCTTTGATACATATTAACCAAGGGAATATTAAAAAGGCCATTGCTGTTTATCAACAGTTGCGTTTACAATATCCCGAAAAAAGTCGTTATTTTGCTAAAAAGATCAAAGAATTGAAAGGAAAAGGATAAAACCATGACTACTTTTCTTACTATATTAGTTGTAATAGCTGCTGTGATACTTACTTTAGTAGTTTTAGCTCAAAACCCCAAAGGGAGTGGACTCAGTTCAGCCTTTGGTGGCAGTGGAGCTTCCAACCAACTGATGGGTGTACAGCGGACAACAGATATTCTGGAAAAAACCACATGGGGATTAGCCATCTTTATTTTAGTTATCTGTTTATTTATGAATTTTTTCTATCACCGAGGAGCCCAACAAGCACAAGAAGGTAAACTGGAACGACAATTACAACAAGCCCCACCCCCTACTCAACAACGGACGCCTCAAATTCCGAAAAATGTGGGTCAAGATCAACAGCAAACTTCTCCTCCCACCTCCAATCAACCCCAACAACAGGAAGAACAACAACAAAATCAACCTGCTAAGTAACGGGCTAATTTCTTTTTAGCGACAGGTAAAAGTGTGGCTTCAAGTGGGAAAGTAAGATCAGTTTCCACTACATATGTAGCCGGATTAGCAAATCGTCGATAAGTCCGGATTAAATCCTTTTTGATGGCTTCATAAGTATAGTTAATTGATTTTGTATATTCCGACACATATTGCATCTTTATTGTTCGATATTTTTCTTTAGCTTTTTCATAAAGAGCTACTTGATATTCAAAAACAATAGCTTTTTGAGCCCCTCCATGACGTAATAAGATATACCCTTCTTCTTTATATAATGAAACCAATCCCACTGGCGCAATATGTAAGTTTTCTTCTACAAACGCTTTCAAGTCATGCCCCTCTTTAAGATGTTTCTTTATTTTAGGAAGTGCAAACTCAATAATACTGGCTATCTCTTCCATATATTCTTCTTCATCAATAATCTTTTCATATTCTATTATCAGCTGTTCCAGGTCTACTTTTTTAATTCGTTCCGGGAAATTTTCATATACAGCTTCCTTCTGTTTTTTGAGGCCTATAAGACTATGATAATTTTTCATTAAATCACTTAAAAAGGGATAAAGACGTTGTTGATTGAAATGCTTATGAACATTTTTCAAGTAAGCCAATAATATATACTTCTTATATTCAAAGTCGAGGTGGCCTTTAGTAATCCAATCTTTGGGTAATTTATCCATGATTATTTCTTTTCATCACAAAAATAGAACCCATTTAAACATTCACTATAAAACAATGATAATAATTAACCTATATATTATATAACAAAGTTATAAACAAGTAAACAAATCAAATATAGATTATTACCCAGTGCTTTTCATAATAATTATGACAAGTTGGCAATCATAACTGAAAATTTTACACACAAACCTGTTCAAAAGGCAAATTCCCTGAAAAAATGTCCTAGATAGGTATACGAAAAGCAATAAAAATTGTTTTGGCATGGGATTTGATACTACAGTATTGATAATCAATTATTCACCAAAATGTAAACGTTATGGCTCAATCAAAAGCGAAAACTGCGACTAAAGTTAAACCTTTAGCCGATCGTGTTTTAATAAAGCCTTCCCCGGCCGAGGAAAAAACAAAAGGGGGTATTATTATACCGGATACTGCCAAAGAGAAACCGCAACGCGGTGAAGTTCAGGCTACCGGTCCTGGAAAAGAAGACGAAAAAATGGAAGTAAGTGAAGGAGATCATGTACTGTATGGTAAATATGCCGGTACAGAAATTACCATTGAAGGGGAGGAATACCTTATAATGCGACAATCCGACATTTACGCTATCACTGAATAATTTTAGCGCTATTCCTGCGCATGTTATCTTATTAATTTGTAAATCAAAACTTAACAATTATGTCAAAGATCATAAGTTATGACATAGAATCACGCGATAAACTAAAAAAAGGTGTCGATGCACTGGCCAACGCTGTTAGTGTTACCTTGGGCCCCAAAGGAAGAAATGTAGTTTTAGAAAAATCCTTTGGTTCACCGAACGTCACCAAAGACGGTGTTACCGTTGCCAAAGAGATTGAAGTAGAAGATCCTTTGGAAAACATTGGTGCTCAATTAGTTAAAGAAGCTGCCTCAAAAACCAATGATGTTTCCGGTGATGGCACTACTACAGCTACTGTATTAGCTCAAGCTATCATAAAAGCAGGATTAAAAAATCTGACAGCAGGAGCTAATCCGATGGATCTGAAACGAGGAATTGACATGGCCATAGAAGCTATCGTCAAAGACATTCAGGACAAATCAGAGCAAATAGGTGACGACATCGAGAAAATCAAACAGATAGCTGCTATTTCTGCTAACAATGATGATGAAGTAGGAGACTTGATCGGTCAGGCTATGGAAAAAGTAGGGAAAGACGGTGTTATTACCGTGGAAGAAGCCAAAGGCACAGAAACCAGTGTTGAAGTAGTAGAAGGTATGCAATTCGACCGAGGTTATCAATCGCCCTACTTTGTTACCGATCAACAAAAAATGGAAGCTGAATTAGAAGATCCTTATATTCTTATCACTGATGAGAAGATTTCCAATATGCAAGATCTGCTTCCATTGCTTGAGAACGTTTCACAAAGTAGCAAGCCTTTCTTGATCATAGCAGAAGATATAGAGGGAGAAGCATTAGCTACGTTAGTAGTCAACAAGTTACGCGGCACATTGAAAGTAGCTGCGGTTAAAGCACCAGGTTTTGGTGATCGACGTAAGCAAATGCTCGAAGATATCGCCGTATTAACCGGTGGTACGGTCATTTCAGAAGAGCGCGGTTACAAGCTCGAAAATGCCGATATGGATATGCTCGGCCGTACTGAGAAGGTCACCATTACTAAGGATGATACTACCATTGTTAATGGGGCCGGTAAGAAAGATGAGATCGAAGCCCGCATCAATCAAATCAAGCAACAAATAGAAGATGCAACGTCAGATTACGATCAAGAGAAATTAGAAGAGCGCTTAGCTAAACTCAGTGGAGGAGTCGGCGTCCTTTATGCTGGAGCAGCCACTGAAGTTGAGATGAAGAATAAGAAGGCCCGCATAGATGATGCCTTAAGTGCTACACGCGCTGCTGTTGAAGAAGGCATCATAGCAGGAGGTGGTGTCGCCTATATTCGAGCATTAGATGCGCTTGATAATGTAAACCCCGAAAATGAAGACCAAAAAACAGGGGTTCAAATTATCCGTCGTGCGCTTGAAGAGCCTTTAAGAAAAATAGCCCATAATGCGGGTTATGAAGAAGGTTCCATCGTCATCCAGAATGTAAAAGAAGGCAAAGATGACTACGGCTTTAACGCTCGTACAGAAAAATACGAGAAGTTGAAAAAAGCCGGCGTTATCGATCCTACAAAAGTTACACGAACAGCCTTAGAGAATGGCGGTTCTGTAGCCGGTATGTTCTTAACTACCGAATGTGTAGTAGCTGACAAGCCGGATGAAAATGATGATGATGGCGGCGCAGCAGGTGGTGCTCCTGGTGCCGGTGGTGCTCCCGCTATGGGAGGAATGCCCGGCATGTAAAACGCCCCTTATTCAAGGGTCGTTTGACAGCGCCCCGACTTACTTTAAAAACCCCAATCTCTACAGAGGTTGGGGTTTTTTTAATAGGTTATTTGATAGCAGGTAACGTCTCATTTATTATACAAATCCCTGTCTCCACATTTTAATTGTGTATGCAAAAAAGATATAATGTTTGTAAAAACCTTCTAAAATTGCCTAATTTGCGCTACAGCCTCCGCAATAAAAGGCATAAGCATTCATAATCAATAAAGATGAAAAATTATTCTATTAAAATACTGTCTTTTATTCTCATTGTCAGTGGCATCAGTATTTGGATTACCCTAAAAAGTGGTCTTCCTTTCCTGCAAAAGAAATCCTCCTCCCCCGCCCTACAAATTGATTCTTCCGACTTTATTCGCCAATCCTTGATCAGTCCTGGTATAGAATTCGATGCTATTTATACCCGTCTTTATTATAAAAAGGATAAGATTCGCCGGGGTGAAACTTTTGCTCAAATTTTAGATAAATATAATATACCTCCCCTTACTATTCACAAAATCGTTAATCAATCCTCCGATTCTGATTTTGAACCGGCCAATATTCAAAAAGGGCGGCCCTATCGTTTATATTATACGACCGACACCTCCCGACAACCCTATTATTTTATTTATTATTCCGATGACACTTCTTATTATGTGGTGCAGTTACAAGATAATTTAGCTATCCGGGAAGGCAAGAAAAAAGTTACAACAAAGACGAAAAAGGTGGCTGCTATTATTAATAATTCCCTGTATGAAACGTTACAAGAAAAAGAGGTTTCCCCCCTCATTGCACTGCGCCTTTCCGAAATATATGCTTGGGAAATCGATTTTTTTCGTATCAAAAAAGGAGATCGCTTTAAAGTGATCTATAACAAAAAATATGTTGATAAGAAACCCATTGGCATTGGTAAAATCCATGGAGCATTTTTCGTTCACCAAGAAGACACTACTTACGCTATTCCCTTTAAACAAGACAACAAAAAAGATTACTTTAACACCGAGGGAGAAAGTTTACGAAAGGAGCTTCTCAAAGCTCCCTTACGGTACACCCGTATTACTTCCGGTTTTACATATCGTCGCTATCATCCGGTCCAAGGAAGATACAAGGCTCATTTAGGAGTGGATTATGCAGCCCCGACAGGCACTCCCGTGCATGCTGTAGGCGATGGTACGGTTATTGCAGCTCGATATGCCAAATACAATGGTAACTTTGTTAAAATACGTCATAACAGTGTCCATACCACTCAATACTTACATCTACAGGATATCGCTGACGGCATTCACCGTGGGGCCAAAGTAAAACAAGGTCAAACGATCGGTTATGTAGGAAGTACCGGTTTAGCTACTGGCCCTCACCTTTGTTATCGGTTTTGGAAAAATGGCCAACAAGTGAATCCCCTAACTGTTGAGGTTCCCCCTTCTACTCCCGTTAAAGAGGAATATCAAGAGGAATTCAGGAACAAAAAAGAAGAGATCGTTTCTCAACTAGATCGTATTTCGTTCTCATCCCCTCCGGGCTCTTCCATTTAAACCGTTTAATAGATACGATAACCGGCTGATTTTTCGTTAATTTTGTCATCAGTATGAGAACCTTTCTATTCGTTTTTTTATTAACTACGATTGGAGTCGGCAATATTTGGGCACAAAGTCAAGCCGAGGTATACGGGACCATAACCAACCAAAACGGTGAACCGCAGCCTGCCGTCAATATATCTATTATTGGTAAAAGCCAAGGGACAGTAAGTGACTCCAATGGCTTTTATCAACTTAACATACCCGCTAACGAAGAAGTAGTAATCGGGTATTCCTTCATAGGGTATGAAATAGTCCGTGAAGTTATTCAACTCAATGCGGGTGAGCGAGAAAAATTGGACATTACGCTCTTTCCTAAAGGTGTTAAACTGGAAGAGGTACAGGTAAAAGGAAAGAAGAAAAAAAAGATTCAAAAGATCAGTACCCACAAAATCTCCCCTGAAAAAATCGAGCAACTCCCTTCCCCTTCCCAGGGAGTAGAGGGGATTATCAAAACATTGCCCGGTGTTACCTCTAATAATGAATTAAGTTCTCAATACTCTGTTCGAGGCGGGAACTTTGATGAAAACCTGATTTACGTCAATGGTTTTGAAATCTATCGCCCTTTCCTGGTAAGTTCCAGTGAACAAGAAGGGCTT
>CAZIGO010000027.1:9505-19161 GCA_964538595.1 uncultured Chitinophagales bacterium
TTCATTAACCCTAACCTGGTCTCTGACATAACATTCTCTACTGGTGGATTTGCTCCCCAATATGGCGATAAGATGTCGTCTGTCTTAGATATAAAATACAAGACTCCCTCTTCGTTTGGAGGATCTATTAATGGTAGTTTATTGGGAGGGGGCCTTCATTTAGAAGGAACCGCATTACAAGATCGCTTCACTTATTTAATAGGCGCCCGCTATAAAACAAATCAATATTTACTGAACACGCTGGATGTCAGTGGAGAGTACAAACCCTCTTTTGGGGATATACAAAGCTACATCACCTACGATATAACCGATAATTTAGAATTAGGCTGGCTGGGATATTACTCAAATAACAAATACCAGCTCATCCCGGAGGACCGCCAAACACGATTAGGCACCGTTCAAGATGTGCTTAACTTCAAAGTCTTTTTTGACGGCCAACAAGTGGATCGATTTGTTACAGCTCAATCAGGACTCTCGCTCACCCACGATATAAGCGATCAATTGACCTTAAAATGGTTAGGGTCTATCTATCGAACTGATGAGGAAGAAACCAGTGATATTATTGGCCAGTATTGGTTAGATGCTGTAGAAACTAGTTTAGGAGAAGAGGATTTTGGACAAAAGTTATACAGTTTAGGAGTAGGTACTTTTCATCAGTGGCGCCGTAATTTTTTAACAGCTACGATGATCAGTGCACAGCACAAAGGCACATACCTATGGCAAAATCATTCTATCAAATGGGGGTTACGCTATCAGCGAGAGATCATCAACGATCAAGTTAATGAATGGCTGCGGAGAGATTCGGCGGGGTATTCATTACCTTTTTCTCCCCAATCAGTCTTACTGTCGGAAGTCAATAAGTCAGACATCCATTTAACCTCTAACCGTTATAGTGGTTATATACAAGATGAATGGGTGATCGACCCCTATTATGATATGCAACTGACCGGCGGGATGCGATTCCATTATTGGGATGTCAATGACCAATTTTTAGTAAGTCCCCGTGCTCAATTTTCTTATGCACCTGCCTGGCAACACGATATTACATTCCGGATCGCCAGTGGTTATTATTACCAACCCCCTTTTTATCGTGAATTGCGCGACCGAGAAGGCCATATTAACAAAGATGTAAAAGCCCAAAAGTCGATACATTTCGTGGCGGGAGGAGATTGGGAGTTTTCTATGTGGAACCGTCCTTTTAAGTTTATGACGGAAATCTATTATAAACACTTGCGAAACCTTAACCCTTATACCATGCAAAATGTTCGTATTCGATACTTTGGTAATAATAAAGGGGAAGGATATGCTACCGGGATTGATCTTCGTCTCCATGGTGAGTTTGTAGACAATGCAGAATCATGGGTAAGTCTATCCTTGTTACAAACGAAGGAACATATAGAGGGGGATTATGACATAGCTCAACAACAAGACACTATTCATAACGGGATATGCTTTCCTAATTCTTCTTTCAATCTTTTCTGTAATAAAAGTACGTATCAGAAAGGAGATACCATACAACCCGACTATATCCCCCGCCCTACCGATCAACGACTAACATTCAGTATGTTTTTTCAAGATTATATCCCAAACCATAAGAACTTAAAAATGCATTTAAATTTTATTTTCGGCACCGGCTTACCTTTCGGTCCTCCTGAGTCAATCGAACTTCGCAACGCTTTTCGTATGCCGTCATACCGGCGAGTAGATTTAGGCTTTTCTGCTCTTCTGTATGATACAAAGAAAAACGCCCTGTTTTCCCCTATTCCGGGAGATAATTATTTAGAATCTGTCTGGTTAACCGCTGAAATATTCAATTTACTTAAAGTAAAAAATACCGCTTCCTACTTTTGGGTAAAAGACATTGATAACCGGCTATATGGGATACCGAATTACTTGACTTCCCGCCGTGTCAATATTAAACTAAAAGCTAAGTTTTAAAGATAGGATTTTAATAATTCGCAGCAAGCTTGGCTTTTTATTGTATTTAAGGCCTCGCGTTTCAATTGTCGCACGCGTTCCCGACTCAAGTCTATCACCTCCCCTATTTCACGGGGAGACTTGCTTCCATTACCATCCAATCCAAAGGATAGCTTAATTATTTTAGCTTGCCGTGCAGTTAAATGAGATAACACCCGGCGAATTTCATTGCGTAATGACTCATCCAACAATTTATGATCCGGACAGGGTGTTTTGGTGTTTTCGAGTAAATCAGCTAAAGCTTCACTATCCTCTTCATCACTGAGGGGGTTGTCAATAGATATTTGTTTATTGGAATGCATTACTTCTTTAATGTGGTGCGGTTTAATATCTAACATTTCAGCCAACTCCTCATGGGTGGGAGGACGTTCATATTCTTGTTCTAATTCTTTTCGCTTCTTATTTACTTTATTTAAAGCTTCCACTTTATTAGACGGTAACCGTACTACTCGCGAATAGGATTCCAATGCTCTGAGAATAGATTGACGAATCCACCATACTGCATATGATATAAAGCGGAACCCTTTAGTTTCATCAAAATTTACCGCCGCTTTAATTAAGCCAACATTTCCCTCATTAATCAAATCACTCAATGGCAGCCCATTGCCCTGATATTGTTTAGCTACCGAGGTTACAAACCGTAAATTCCCCTTCACTAAATCCTGCATTGCTTCTTGGTCCCCTTTTTTTATGCGACGGGCCAACTGTACCTCTTCTTCTGGTGTTAACAATCCAATCCGACCAATATCATTATAATACATACTAACGGACTCCTCCTGGCGAGGTGTAATTCGTTGTGTTATGTTTAACTGTCGCATATAGACTACGTTTTAATGAACAATTTCCATTTTCCTTGACACTACACCTCCAGTGGTAATCACTTGTACAAAATAAAGTCCCGTTTTCAAGGACCGAGTAGGTAAAGTGACTCGTTTATGGAGTGAAGTATTACTATAATCTTTTTCAAGATGACCGAGTAAATTATATATTCTAACCCTTTTTAACCGATGACCGGGCGTACTAATCATCAATCTTTCATCTACAGGATTAGGGCGTAACTGAAGTGTAATATTCTCAGAAAACTCATCAGAGCGGCTATCCAGATCTTGATAAACTTCTACAGTATCCGATCGACTTCGGATAGATAAGGTAGACATGGTATTGGATACTAAGGTAGCATCACAAAAACTCAAATCGAAGGGCTGGCTTATTAAAGAATCTTTGGCCGATAAATCGTCTTCCATCACGATCGTAAATTGTCCGATTTTACCATTAGTGGCCGTATTGAGTTGATCTGTACGCACCATACCAATTTCAGTTTGACCACTCATGGGGAAATTCTTAGAGAGTCGTACCAATTTATTACGCGGTCCTAACTGCGAACCGGATAAAGAGAGACTAACTTTCCCTGAATCAACCAGGGCAGCATCATAATCAGCACACATAGCTAAGCCATACACATTATTGGCCGGTACACTATCGGTTCCCAATTTTATATCTACCACTACTTCTTGTCCTGCCTGGACACTATCAACAGGGAAATCAAAATACAAGAGCGGATCAGTGGGACTACCGGAAATTTCCCCCTCCTTTTTATTATGCGTTTTTTTATAATTGGCAATTATAGCCAGTGTATCCTGGGCATTTACTACGGAATTACCATTACAATCCGCGTGTTTATAGTTAATACCATTCGGAAACTCCCGGTTCCAATTTTTAGCATATTGCCCCCACCATTCTATACTGGTTATCGGTCGCTGAGGCCCTGTATCATTATAAGCCAAGCCTATATGTAAAAGATCGTAATTATTAACGATACCATCGTTGTTAGCATCCCCGGGCCATACACAATCACGAGTAATAAACAAACTATCTATATGACAAACAGCTCCCCCATCATAACATAGCCTCACGTATACCATCGTATCATTACTTGCATAATAAACATGTTGAGGGTTTGACGCATTGGAAGTAGTGCCATCACCAAAATACCAAGTCGTATCCGTTGCACAACTATCCAAAGAAAAATTAGTGAAATAGACGGTATCTCCACTACATAAATAGTTAGCAGAAGGGGAAAAATCGGCCTGAGGACACTGCGCACTTGCCTCATATACTACCATCAGGGAAAGGAATATAAATAATAGGCCTACTGTTAAAATTCGATATAAGTTAAATTGCTTCATAAAACGTCATCAATTTGTAAGTAAAATCAGCACTATTCACCGATTTTGAGAAAACAATTTTTATCAATTTTCGTCTAAAATCCATTATCCTGACTCAATCAATCTAAAAAAATACACACACCCTTCACTTAACCCTTGTCAACAAGCGATCACAATCAACTCTTCTAACATAATGGGTTTATCACAATATGATTTTTCGTCCATTTTTTCCATATATTTATAGGTACCGAAATAATAAGAAACAATAATTTATCCGAACTTCTACTGTATAGATGAGAAGTAAAGGAGGACCGTTGCTTGGATATAAACAAAATCTATTAACATTTTTGGCCTATTTTCGTCAATTTTTGGATAATTCAGGTTGGTCAAACTTCACCAGATGTATCGACATATCCATAAAATCACTGTAATTTCAGTATTATATTAATATTTTTTGGTAAAATAATGTAATATTGAACGAAAATTTTTCGTTAAAAATTCATAAATTTCTGTTTATAAGATGGAAAACAGTAAGTTATTACAAGCCTTACGACAGCTAAGTACTAAAGAAAGAACACGATTTCAAGAATATCTTTACTCTCCCTATTTTAACAAAAATGAAGACCGGCGGTCGTTTTATGATTATTTATTAAAATTCGCTCCTACATTCCGTCATAAAAATCTGAATAAGAATACCATTTATCCACAAGTATTCCCTGAACGCTCCAATGACACACGTCACTTGGGATATATCATGAGTGACTTGCTCAAACTACTTGAAAATTTTTTAGCACAGGAACGTTTCAATGCTAACACCATACTCTCCTCTTACTATACTGCCTATTCTTACAGTTTCTGGGGATTAGATAAACACTACCGGAGTGTCATACGCAAAGCAAAAAAACGGCAACAACAATCCCCTCACCGAGATACTGACTTCTTTTACAAAGAATATTTAATCGCAGCAGTCGCCAACGAATTTTTTGCCAAACAAAGAAAACATAAATACGACGAGACGTTACAGCAAGCAGTGGATAACCTGGACTTGTTTTATTTAGCCCAAAAGCTGAAATATTGCTGTGAAATTATTAATCGCCAAAAGGTTCTCTCCGCCGATTATGAGCTAAAAATGTTCAACGAACTACTTGAATATTTAGAAGAACACCCTCATAAAGATAAACCGGCAATCAGCATTTATCATCATATATTATTAATGTTACTGGAAGAAGAAGGAGACACTTATTATAAAAAGCTCATCTATCTGCTCGATCAAAACTCCCACCTGTTTCCTGAAGATGAAGCAGCGGATATGTATGGTTATGCACAAAACTTTTGTATTCAAAAGATCAACAAAGGGAATACCGAATATTTACAACGTTTATTCGATTTATACAAAACTGTATTGGACAAAGAACTGATTTTTGTAGATGGTTACCTCTCTCCATGGACCTATAAAAATATTTTAGTAGTAGCATTACGATTAAAAGCATTTGATTGGGCCGAGCAATTTATTGAAAATTTTAAAGATCAGCTGGCTCCTAAATTCAGAGAAAATGCCTATACTTTTAACAAAGCTAATTTATTATATCATAAAAAACAATATGATGAAGCATTAGCCCTTTTACTGAATGTCGATTTTACCGATATATATTACCAGCTCAACACCAAATTTTTGATGATCAAAATTTATTATGATACTAATGCGATCAATGCTCTTCATTCTTTAATCAATTCATTTCAGGCTTTTTTACGTCGTAATAAACTGGTATCTGACTACCGGGAAAAAGCCAATTTAAATTTCCTAAAATATTTACGAAAATTACTAAACATTCGATCAGGGGATAAAAAGGAGTTAAAGCAATTAGCTCAAGAAGTACAGAGCGTTAAATCCATTGATCACTTAGAGTGGTTATTAGAAAAAATCGAAGAAAAAAAGGAAGCTGCCCCCTTGAATCAAAGATAAATGCACAATTTTAAGTCATAAATTAATAAATAAATGAATGTATTTATTTTATGATAAGTTTATTATTTTGGATATAAAAAGCTAATCAGCACTCAATAACCAATGAAAATAACTCGTTTTTATGGCCCAAACATATAAAATCATACCCCCCTTGATTCCTTCGGGCTATCAATATTTTTTTACTACAGACCAAGGGACCAAGTATGAAGTACGCTTTGGGCAAAAACGAAACAATCCGCTTTGCTATTCTATTGTATTTGGTGTGCTGAATGAAGAATATGATGGGGAAGAATATACCGAAACCAATAAGGGGGAGGTTTTCAAGGTAATGGCTACTATCCTCAAAATCGTCAAACAATTTTTAAACCACCACCCTCATGCTCAAGCAATAGAATTTACCGGAGAATCAAAAGCAGGGGAAGATGAGAATCTACCTACCGTACGTACCCGTTTATATCTAAGGTATGTCAATCGTTACTTTGGTAAAAATTGGGCCGCCAAACAATCGAAAAACAAGATTATATTATATCGTAAAAACACCGATTCACTTTAAATTATTTATCCCGATGCGCTAAGCGCTGTGCCATTGAGTGTAGTGGTTCTTTACGCTCAGGGGATACTTTTATTTTTTCCAGGGCCTTATATCCTTTATCTAAATAACTATTTATAGCCTTTTCGGCGCCCTGGCGAACTTTTAACGCATTGAAAAGATCATATACTTGCTGAATCTTTTCATTTGTTGATTTTTTTTCAGATTGCATTAAACGGGTTAAACGATCAGCTTGCTGGGCATTAGCATTTTGATAAGCTTTAACCAATAAATAAGTTTTTTTGTTATTAACTATATCACCGCCAATTTGCTTCCCTGTTTTATTTCTTTTTCCAAAAATATCGAGCACATCGTCCCGTAATTGAAAAGCTATACCACAATTTTTACCAAAATGATACATCAACTCTATCTCACGTCTATCTGCTGAGGCTAGAATACTACCAATAGCCAAACTGCCGGCAATCAATGAGGCAGTTTTGTGAACGACCATATCAATATATTTTTGCTCCTCTACCTGTTGGTTATTTTCAAAGTTCATATCCATTTGTTGTCCTTCACATACTTTGGCCGCTGTATCATTAAAATATTCAAGTACCAGCGGTAAAGCGTGAGAAGGGACCTGTGTCATTTTTCCCATGGCTTGGTTAAACATCAGGTCCCCTGCTAAAATAGCCGTATTGCGCCCGAATTTTTGATGAACTGAAGCTTCTCCACGGCGCAGCGGTGCTTCATCCATAATATCATCATGTATAAGAGTAAAATTATGAAATAGTTCAATACCGATAGCAGGGGACAGGGCCTGGTCAATATCTCCTTCAAACATGTCACAAGTCATGAGTAATAAAGTTGGGCGCAAACGTTTACCTCCCATTTTCAGCATATAACTCATTGCCTCATATAAATGCTTGGGCTGTTCCGGCAATGACAATTCAGAAAGTCCTTGTTGCAGTTTATCCTGCAAATTTTGAATAGATGTTGACGAAGATACCTTACCGGTCATATATTAATATTTTGGGGTAAAATTAGTCGGCCAATTCAAAATCGATGTTCCGCTTTACTAAGTCCACATCCTTTACTCTCACATCTATCTTATCGCCTAAATAAAAAGTACGGCCTGTGGAGCGGCCTTTTAAAGCAAAATTTTCTTCATCTAACTCATAAAAATCATCCTCTAAGGAACTTAGACGGACCGCCCCTTCGCATTTATTATCTAACAACTCTACAAAAAAGCCCCAATCCATCAGACCAGAAATAATTCCTTTAAATGTTTCCCCCTGGTAATGATCCATATATTCGGCCTGTTTATATTCTAAGGAACTCCTTTCTGCTTCGAGGGCACTACGTTCTTGCATAGAAACGTGTTCACATTTTTCTTCCAAATTACCTTCTTGCGGCGACTTATTTTGCAATCTCCTATACAAAAATCGGTGCACCATCACATCAGCATAACGTCGAATAGGAGAAGTAAAGTGAGTATAATAAGAAAACCCCAAGCCATAATGCCCAATGTTAACAGGGCTATAATAGGCTTTGGACATCGTTTTTATAGCCATTTGTTCAATAATATTTTGCTCCGGCTGGCCTTCTACTTTATTCATTAAACGGTTCATTTCCGGGGCAATTTGATCAGAACGATTTAATTGCATTTTATATCCGAACCGAGCCGCAAACCGGGTAAACTCAGCTAACCCATCCGTATCCGGATAATCATGGACACGATAAATAAAAGGTACATTGCCTTTTTGATTGCGGGCCATAAAACTTGCCACCCGGCGATTCGCCAATAGCATAAACTCTTCAATCAGAAAATGAGCAGGCCCTCTTTCATAGAGCGAGACGCCTAACGGAACGCCATCAATACTTAACTCAAATTGCATTTCTACAGTTTCAAAAGCGATCGAGCCTTCTTCAAAACGACGATTTCGTAAAATACCAGATAACTCATTCAATTGCTGTAACATATCGGCATACTCCCCTTTCCCCTGTTCAATGCAATTTTGAGCTTCTTGATAAGCAAAACGATGATCAGAACGGGCCACTGTTTTGCCAAACCATTCATCTTGTACCTCAGCCTTTTCATTTAACTCAAAAACAGCCGAAAAACAGAGTTTATCTTCCTTCGGCCGCAAAGAACATATTTTATTAGAGAGTCTTTCAGGGAACATAGGTATTACCCGATCCACCAGGTAGATACTCGTCGCTCGCTCATATCCTTCTTTATCCAAGGCTGACCCTTCAGGAACATAGTGACTTACATCTGCTATATGAATACCCACTTGCCAGTTCCCGTTGTCTAATTGACGCAAGGAGAGGGCATCATCAAAATCTTCAGCATCTTCCGGATCAATAGTAAACATAGGCCAATCCCTTATGTCTTTGCGTTGTTCTATCTCCTTTTCCGGGATCTCTTCAGGTATCTGTTCCACTTCTTGCAATACTTCTTCAGGGAAACGAAGGGGAAAACCATTATCAGCTATCAAAGAAACCATTTCAACGTCGTTATCGCCCGGTTCCCCCAATATTTCTATGAGCTTGCCAAACGGATTTTTAACGTCGCCGGGCCAATCTGTGATGCGTGCTACCGCCTTATATCCTTCCTTCACCTTATCCCGATCTACATCAGCAATATATATATCAAAGGGCATATTTTGTTTATCAGGTACCAAGAAAGCATAAGAAGAATAGAGCTCCAATTTTCCTACAAATTGAGTTTGAGCCCGTTTTAGTACTTTCACAATCTCTCCTTTCAATCGTTTCTTTTTCTTACGGGCATATAGTAACACTTTATCCAAGGCTTTATTAAGTTTATTACTAGCAATAAAAATATCTTCATCGGTAGAAGGCGAGATCACATAAGCATTTCCACTTTTGGTCATATCAACTATACCAGTAACATACTTACTATCTTTGGGGAGTTTATATTTTCCCTTTTTAACAGGCTCGATTTTATTATTCATCTTCAATTCATTTAATGCCTGTTTCACCAAAGAACGAGTGGATT
>CAZIGO010000028.1:0-14906 GCA_964538595.1 uncultured Chitinophagales bacterium
GGGGAGTATCTTTTAGAGTGGAAAGTAATGATCAAGACTTACCTCTTCCCGAGTCGGAAGGACATCCTGTATTTGTATTACCCTTAGAAATAGAAGGGCGTTACCCACTGGAAGCTAATAATCACTTTACTTATTTTGTGGGTATAAGCCCTGCCATTTACAAGAAACGAGTACGAGATCCGGATCCTCAGGCAAAAGGGAGGTTGGGAAGTATATATAATAAACATAACTATAGCTTTAAGCGAAGCTACAACTTAGGAATACAAGGGGGCGTGGGCTTCAATATTACTAATAAGAAAAGCAATGTATGGAGTATTCGTACTACAATTAACAAAGGACTACTTACTGAAATGTATGGCACGTTTAGTTATGGAACCAAATACAAAAAAGTAAAAAATACTTATCAATACAATGGTTCTTATGTTTCATTAGGGGTTGCTTATTTATTTAAATTAAAATAACCTTATTGAGGTGAAGTCAGTTCGTTATCACTCCATAATATGTAATCTTACTCTTTTTAAAATTATAAGTAAAATTATAATAAAATCCTTACATTATACTAAGAGTCAAAATATATTAAGGGAATATGCTTACTAAAAGGAAATCATTTAAAGAACTGATTTAATATAGCGTAAGATAAGTTACCCTCCACAATACGCGCTTAAAAAACAGGGAAGGAAATGGTTAACTCTATTGTGGTGGGTGGTTATTAGTCTGATCCTTCCCTTATTATTTAATACAATGCCTGTTTACCTCGTATTCCGCTATCCGCCGACAAATTGAACTGACAAAATGATATTTATATAAATATACAAAAATAATAAAATAAAAAAAGAAGTGATTAGCAACATTAAAATATAGTAGACCGCACTTTGGAGGAAGAATTTGATGAAATCATCAACAGGGCTCCCGAAATTTGTAAAGCTCCTATTGCTATGCTTAATATAATTGAAAAAATTATCAATTTACTAAATCCAAAAAGAGAGTCGATCTCGCTAACATACCTCGAAATACGTTTGTAAACTTCCTTTCTTCTAGATAACGGATAATTGTAATTATCTATGTAACCAACCCGTAACAATCAACTTATCTGTTTGAAGACCATGGTTGGTATTGAGCCGGTAGAAATAAATACCGGTGGCCAGAGACTCTACCCGGGATATAAGTCTCCAAAATTTAGATAGGTTAAAGTTGTATATCTTTAAACGAAAAAACTAGATTGATACAATCTCCATAAACCGGGAAGTTCACAATTCTTCTATGATAAAAATGAACTAAAGAGGGAACAGCGCCGTCCCTACCCACTTCATATCTTATATCCACTTTTACTTGTACCCGCGGTATGAATTATATTTTTCAATTTGTTCCCTATTAAGCAGTTCTTGGGCTTTTATATGCGCTTGTAAATGCGTAAACCGAAGAGTACCATATATTTGCGCACTTTTGTTTATAAGTGTTTGAAGTTTCTTCTTATCAATGCGTTGAGTGGCAAAAGCACGTTCAATTTGTCGTTCATTTGCTAATAAACTATCCCCCAGCTCCTTAGCCCGTTTGTGCATCTGGACAAAAATTTGCTGAACCTTCTCTTCTTGAGTAGCTGTTAAATCTAAACGTTGCTTCGCCTTCAAAATATGTTTCGGGCCGGGATAGCTATTCAATTCAGCCGGTTTGGCCATGCCATAAAAAGGATGTCCACTTCCATTTTTGAGTTGTTTGATGACTTTAGGGGGGAAAGCCTTTAGATCACGCTTTTGCTGTCCAGCATAAGGTGCATGGTTTTGACCAGAAGTTTTATGGTGGTGTTTCTTCTCTTTGTGTCCTTCTTTTTTGTTACTTGTCTGGCAGGCATTCATTGTAAAAAGAAAAATCAAAGTATAAAGAAAAATTGCTTTTTTTGAATTGAATATATAGCTCAATACCGATACCATAATAACTATTTTTTTACTCAATAATTGTGAAAAATGCTTATTAATAAATCCATCTTTAGTTTTATCTCAAGCCGAACCACAAGTATGAAAATATTTTCATAAAAGTCAAATGTTTTTTTAAGTTATTAAACTATTAATACCAGGACAGCTCAACTTGCAACAAAAACTTACCAAACTGAGAGTCGGTTGCAATACCGACTAAGATGAAAGAACGAAAGGGGAAGCCCCACAAATTATTACTATGTGTTTTAGATAAAATTGATCAGGGGGGATTAACAAATTACCGTGTTAAATTACCATAGGAATGGATCGATAATTTAGAGGTAGCCTATGATTTATGACAAATAAGATAGATTTATCCTATGAAGTGATATATTGGTAATACAGATAAGTAATGGTATAATTTCCCGCCAACTCAACTATTAAGATGTCAATTTCTGGTGACCTGGCGGGAGACAACATTTTTGAGCAATTCCCTGACAAATAATATACAAAACAAGATATCTTGATTGAGGCAAAGTATGAGACTTCAGAGGTAATAAAAAATACTGAAAGAGGCGGAAATAAATTTGGCAGGGTTGCGTAAATTAGTTTTTAGTCACTTCTTCCGTAATATTTATGTACAGGTAAATATTTTACCCCAACGATATTACCCAATGCTTCATTGTCAATCCTGTGTATCGATGCGGTCGTATTAACAGTTATTTCTCCCCCTCAAATATTGCTCGACACCTCCAGGTTTACTAAACAATGACATTATAAGTAGAGAGTCCAGAAGATCAAAACCGAGATAAACGACACTTTCCTCGTTTAATTTGCCCTCATAGAAGAGAATTATCTCAAATAATTTACCCATTTGGGTAATTTTTATTATTATTGCCTTATAATAGAATTTTAATGGCTAAACAATCATCGACTAAAGAACAAATATTGAAAGCCGCCCAAACTATATTTCAGGAGAAGGGATTCAAGGGAGCGACCTTACGCGAAATCGCTGACAAAGCGGGAGTCAACAAAGGATCGATCCACTATTACTTTAAAACAAAGCGGCGATTGTTTGAAGCCATATTCAGTGTAGTTTTTAACCAATTTCATTCCCGTATTCAAACAATGCTTGAAGCCAGTATGCCCCTGGAAAAAAAGATCGATCTTATCGTTGAGCAATCCATGGATCTCCTCCTAAAAAACCCAGACTTGCCCCGTTTTGTGTTGCATGAACTTCACACCTCTCCCGATCTGTTTTCAGCCAAAGAATTAGTGCGGTCTCAAGGCGGTACTACCTTTTCTAAATTTCAACAAATCGTGGAGCAAGAAAAAAAAGAAAGCAAGGTGGCGTCCATCGACACGCGTCATTTGCTTATCAACCTGCTATCAATGATCGCTTTTCCATTTATAGGGCGACCGATGATCCAATTAACTTTCGGGATCGATGATAAAGAGTTTGAACAATTCCTTCATGAACGGAAAGCACACATTAAATTTTTTGTTCTAAAAGCATTACAACCATAAATCAAAACAAGTTTACCCAAATGACTAAAAAATATTTTTTAAAGGGAGGGGCTTCTCTTTTGCGCCAGATCCTGGGAGCAGGTGTGATACTTATAATGGGCGCAGCCACCTATGCTTCTGATACCCTAACAGTTTTTGAAGTGTTCCAACAAGCCCGGCAACACTCCCCCATACTCCAGAAAGACTCCCTCTATAAGCAATCTTTAACGCTTGAAACAAAGAATCTTAACAGGCAGTACCTGCCCGATTTTGAAGTTTTGGTTATTGGTTGATATTTGTTTGATGTTGTTGAGTTTTTATTTTCTCTCCCCCGCATAGAACCTTTAGACTTGCCCCATGAAAGAGTCCAGGGTTACCTGGATATTAAGCAGCCAATCTATGACGGGGGAGTCATAAAACAAAAAAAGAAACTCAAAAACTGGAAAACAGTCTTAAAATCTCAAAAAGTCAAAATCGGGCTTCAACAACTTAAACAACAAGTCCTCAATATTTACTTTTCGATTTTAGTGGCCCGCCAAACCCAACAAGTACTTGAAAACTCGAGAGAATTATTACGTAAAAAAAGAAGCATTCTTCAAGAATCATATAAAGGAGGGGTTACTGATCAGTCGGATCTATTAAAGTTAAAAGCGGAAGTCTTAGAAGTTGCTCAACAGATTGACAAATTGGAACAACGCGCTAATGGACTGATTGATGTATTGTCAATCCTTACGGGCCGTCCCATCGATACGGCTACTGTTTTTACCATCCCCCAAAAAATAAGTACAAATCAATCGCAAAAAATACAGCGCCCCCAGTTAGGGCTCATCGACATGCAGCAAAAAAAATTAGAAGCCCAATCCGATCTATTAAAGGCCAGTCAACGCCCGAAAATTAGTGCTTTTGGTCAAGGTGGAGCTGGATATCCCAATCCTTATAATATTTTTGACGACTCCTTTTCTCCATTTTATATGGCAGGGATAAGTGTTTCATGGGACATCTGGGATTGGGGAAACAAAAAGCGAAAACAGCAACAATTGAAACTTCAATCTAAAGTATTTCAAGCTGAGAAGAAAAGTAAGCGACGACAAATTAAAATTGAGCTTCAACAGCAACAAAATAAAATAAATGAATTGGAAACTACCCTACAAAAAGATCGGGAATTAATCCAAACGCGCCAAAGAATCCGGGAGTTAGCCTCACTCCAACTAGATAAAGGTATAATTTCTTCCAGTAAATATATAGAGGCCGTTAACAAAGATCAATCGGCCCGGCTTCAACGGAAACTTCATCAATTACAATTGGTACAGGCTCAAACCCAATATATGAACCGACAAGGAGCATTTTTTAATCAATCAAACCCATAAACCCTATGCAACGAATTATTGTAACACTTAGCGTCCTGTTGGTCGGATGTTTTAGCAATAACAATCAACCGGACGCTTATGGAAACTTCGAAGCCACAGAAGTGTCGGTATCCGCCGAACAGACGGGTAAAATCGTTCGCCTGAACATTGAAGAAGGTCAAACGTTAGAACAAGGAGAAGTGGTGGGACTGATCGATACCGTCCATCTCCACCACAAAAAGCAGCAACTATTGGCCCAACGAGATGTCATCCGGGCAAACTATCCCAATGTATCCTCTCAAATCAAAGTGCTACGCAAGCAGAAAAAAAACTTACAGCAAGAAATTGAGCGGTTTACAAAGTTAGCTGAAAAAGGGGCGGTGCCTCAAAAACGCGTAGACGATCTCACCAATCAAGTCGCGGTGCTGCAAAGTCGCATCGAATCGGTAAAATCCCAAAACCAACCCGTTGCCGAAAAGCTAAAGCTCAATCGAGTTCGTATTGAAGAGGTGGAGGAGAAGATGAAGGATGCCGTTATCACAGCCCCAGTGGAAGGAACAGTTTTAACTAAGCTGAGTGAAGAAGGAGAAATGGCGCAGGCCGGTATGCCCCTATTCCGCCTTGCCGATTTAAAGAAACTAACGCTAAGAGCCTATGTAAAAGGCACTCAGTTAGACGATTTTTCCATCGGCCAGGAAGTAACAGTCCGCACAGATAAAGATAAAGACACATACCATAAACATTCCGGGACTATCACCTGGGTGGCCAATGAAGCGGAATTCACACCCACCACAATACAAACCAAAGAAGAGCGCACCGACCTGGTTTATGCCATTAAGATTAAGGTGCCCAACCTGGACGGTTCATTGAAAATCGGTATGCCGGGAGAAGTTCTTTTTGACACGCAATCAATAGCACAGCAATGATCACAGTTCAGAAAATTTCAAAATTCTATGGAGAGGTGCCGGCCCTCAAAGAGATTTCTTTCGAAGTACAAGAGGGAGAAATTTTCGGTCTGATCGGTCCCGATGGAGCCGGCAAAACTTCGCTGTTTCGCATTCTAACTACCTTACAACGGCCGGATAGTGGTGCCGCTTCAGTAGCCGGTTATGATGTGATCCAAGACTATCGGCAAATCCGAAATATTGTCGGATATATGCCCGGCCGGTTTTCGCTCTATGAAGATCTTTCCGTTCAGGAGAACCTGGAATTTTTCGCCACTATTTTCGGTACTACCATTGCAGAAAACTACAACATCATCGAAGATATTTATCAACAATTAGCCCCCTTTAAAAACAGGGAAGCCGGGGCGCTGTCGGGGGGCATGAAGCAAAAGCTTGCCCTCTCTTGTGCCCTCATTCACAAACCAGATGTACTTTTGCTGGATGAGCCGACCACCGGGGTGGATCCCGTATCGCGAGAAGAGTTGTGGGAAAGTCTTCGAGCGTTGGAAGAAGCCAATATTACAATTTTAGTATCGACACCATTTATGGAAGAGGCCGCCCTTTGCGACCGGATCGCTCTTATCAACAAAGGAGAGATCTTAGATATCAATACCCCGGAAGGAATACGCCAAAGTTTCAAAAAAAAGCTATATGCCATCAAGACGAACAGCGATATGTTCACTCTTTTAAAAGACTTAAATCGTTATGAGTATACCGAGTCAGCCTGGGCCTTCGGAGCGGTCGTTCATTATACCGATAAGCGGTCAGACAACGCCATAGAAGCGGACTTAACCCATTATCTTCAAAAAGAAGGGCACCAATCGGTAGAGGTGTCCCCTATCTCGCCCAGTATCGAGAATACGTTTATGTCCTATATGACCCAAAATCAATAACATGAGCACCGAATTTACCATCAAAGCGGATAACTTAACCCGAATGTTCGACAACTTTACTGCGGTCGACCATATCAGCTTTGATGTGGAGGCGGGGGAGATTTTTGGCTTTTTGGGCGCCAACGGGGCCGGCAAAACTACAGCCATTCGCATGCTCTCCGGTCTTCTCACCCCGACGGAAGGAGAAGCTCGTGTGGCGGGTTATGATGTTAAAACCGAAACCGAACGCGTAAAAGAACACATCGGGTATATGAGCCAAAGATTTAGCTTGTATGAAGACTTGACCATCTACGAAAACTTCCGGTTTTATGGAGGTATCTATGGGTTGTCACTCCAAAAAATAAAAGAAAAAGCCAACCGGCAACTAAAGCGTTTAGGGCTCCAACAGAAAAGAAATGATTTGGTGGGCGAACTACCGATCGGCTGGAAGCAAAAGTTGGCATTTGCTGTCGCTTCCGTACATGATCCAGCTGTTATTTTCCTCGATGAACCGACCAGCGGCGTAGATCCCATTACAAGGCGCCAATTCTGGGATATGATTTACGAGGCCTCCCACTATGGAACGACACTGTTGGTTACCACCCATTATATGCAAGAAGCGGAATATTGCAACCGGGTTTCTATGATGGTAGAAGGAACAATTGAAGCGTTGGATACGCCTGCCAATTTAAAACGAGAATATGGGGTTAAAACCATGAATGATGTGTTCATCAAAATTGCCCGGTCCTCATGAAACGATTTATCGCTTTTGTTAAAAAAGAGACCTTCCATATTTTGCGGGATACCCGCACATTGGTCCTTCTTTTCGTTATCCCAGTAATCTTGGTATTGTTGTTCGGATTTGCTATCACCCGTGAGATCAATGATGCAAAAATTGCTATTCTCGATCATTCCAAAGACCCCGGGACGGAAGCTATTACAGACAAATTACTCGCCTCAGAGTATTTCAATGTTACGCACCAACTTCAATCAACTAAAAAACTTCAGCATATCTTCAAAAAAGGGGATCTCAAGCTAGCTATCGTCTTTCCTAACCAGTTTTATAAAAAAATAATCACTCAACAATCCCCGGAGATACAAATTATAACCGATGCCACAGATCCAAATACTGCCAACAGTCTTCTCAATTATGTAACCTCTCTCATCCGAAATTATCAACAACAATTCATACCCCCTACCTCAGCCCCCCATACCATCAAGACGGAGGTAAGCATGTTATATAATCCCAGGTTAGAAAGTGCGTTTTATTTTGTGCCGGGCGTAATTACCGTCATCATCACTCTTGTATCCTCCATGATGACTTCGGTAACTATTGCTCGTGAAAAAGAACGGGGTACCATGGAACAACTACTTGTCTCTCCCCTCCGTTCTTACTCTATTATATTGGGAAAGTCAGTCCCCTACATGGTTTTATCGCTGATCATTGCGCTCCTTGTATTATACCTCGGTTATTCGATTTTCGGAATGCCGTTATTGGGTAATTTTACTCTGTTAGTAGCGGAATGTTTTTTGTTTGTTCTAACGGCTATATCGCTGGGAATTTTAATTTCTACTCAGGTACAAACCCAACGAGTGGCGTTGATGTTATCGCTTATCGGCTTGTTTATGCCCACCATCCTGTTGTCAGGATTTATTTTTCCCATCGAGAGTATGCCCCCTCTATTACAAGGGATAAGCAATATTATACCGGCAAAGTGGTTCATCATTATCATTAAGAATATTATGCTGAAGGGGGTAGGCCTAGGAACCGTTTGGGGAGAAACGCTCATTTTGGGGAGTATGACCACCTTTTTCCTAACGGTCAGCACTTTCAATTTTAATAACCGTTTAGAATGAGAACCCTTCGTTTTCTCATACAAAAAGAGTTTTTGCAGATTTTTCGGGACCGTTTTATGGTACTGTTGATATTTGCTGTGCCCGTCATTCAGTTGACCGTGCTGGCCTATGCTGCCACATTTGAAATCCAGAATATTAAAATACACGTGGTGGATTTGGACCGATCACATACCTCAAAGCAACTCATTAACAAACTCAAAGGATCGGATTATTTTATAATCTCCAGCTATTCCTTTAATAAAAAAGAGGGATATGAAATGATTGAGAAGGGAACAGCAGACTTGATGTTAAAAGTCCCGGCGGGATTTGCCCGACACCTCACCAACCGGAAAGAGGGACAATTGCAAATTTTGATTAATGCCATTAACGGAACCAAAGCCGGCCTGGCTCAAGCTTATCTTCAGCAGTCGATAGCAGGATTTAATCAACGTATCCGAACGGAATGGAGCAAAGCCCCCCCTCGTTCCCAACAGACGGGCATCGCGATTGACCACCGTAATTGGTTCAATCCCACACAAGACTATAAGATATTTATGGTACCTGGCATCCTGGTATCCTTAGTCACGCTACTTGCAATGTTTCTTTCGGCCCTGAACATCGTTCGCGAAAAAGAAGTGGGGACTATTGAACAGCTGAACGTTACTACCCTTAAAAAATGGCAGTTCATTATTGGCAAACTGGTACCCTTTGGCCTGCTGGCTTTAGTGGTACTGGCCATTGGGCTTATTGTAGCCCGCTTTGTCTTCGACGTTCCGATGATTGGTAGTCTCTGGTTTTTGTTTATCTATGCCGCCCTTTACATTGTAGCTGCAATGGGCTTGGGTATATTTATCTCTAACATATCTGCTAACCAGCAGCAGGCTATTTTTACTTCGTTCTTTTTTATGATTGTTTTTATCCTGATGAGTGGAATTTTTACCCCCATTGAGGCCATGCCAAAATGGGCGCAAATGATTACCTGGTTAAACCCGCTGGCCTACTTTGTAAAGTTCATGCGAATGATCTTGCTAAAAGGAAGCGGAATCATGGAGGCCCTCCCTCTCTTCCTATCCATTAGTATTTATGCCCTGGTCTCCAACACAATTGCTACGCTTACTTATCGAAAAACAGCCACATAACCCAAATATCGTAATACTCTTTTGCTTTCGCCCAGTCAGTTCAAAAATTGAATGTTCAATTGTATGAAGAGAACAAGATGCTTGAATTAAATTGTAAAAAAGAGTTACCAGGAAATATATCACTAACCAATCCGGTTACCACTAAGAAGAGGGTTCATAAATCAGTGATAGCAATAAATTTTAAAAAAGTTTCAGGTTCTTCTCTAAGAAATTTGAATCCCTAAAACACAAATATCGTCAATCTGCTCCTCATCATGCTGGTTCATCCAATCTTCGATAATGTTATCCAGCGCTTCTTCTTGTCCTTTCATATCTTTGTTTTGAATATCTATCAAAGTCCGCTTAAACCGCTTCTTTTTGAATTTCTTGCCTTTCGGTCCTCCAAACTGGTCGGGAAAGCCATCACTGAACATATACAAGCTATCATGCTTCTTTAATTGCACCTGATAGGTAGGAAACGATTCGGGGGCTTGTACATAACCAATATGTTGATAATGCGGAGGCAGTTCGTAAAGATCATATCCATTGCGTTCCATGTGACGTTTGTAATCGACATTGACCTCCTCCTTACTATCCCTCCGAATAATATACAGGGGATTATTCGCCCCCGACCAACTGGCTTCCAATGTTTTTAGATTTATACGTACTAAAGAGATATCCATTCCATCGCGCATACGAAACTCATCACTATCCGTTTTTCTTTTTCTCAATTCTTTTACAAATCGTTCGCGCAGTTGATCCAATAAGGGACCGGGCTCGATATTATCTTTAGCTGCCGTAACTTCATTGAGAAACGCTGTGCCGAGCATCGTGAGCAATGCTCCCGGTACCCCGTGCCCGGTACAATCAGCAGCCGCCACATACCACTCATGCCTTTTGCGAACGGACCAATAGAAGTCGCCACTAACGATACTGTGCGGCTTGAAGAGTACAAATGAAGGAGGGAGATTGGGAGTCTCCTGTTCCTTCTCAGCCAATAACGCATCCTGTATACGCTTAGCGTAGTTAATACTAGCGGTAATTTCTTTATTCTGCTCTTCGATGACATCTTTCTGATGTTGGGTAACACGAAAGCGATTATATATGATACCAGAAAAGACAAGAATAAGAAGCAATCCTCCGCCAGCACTATAAAGCATAATGCGATTTTTTTGCAAACGAGCTTGGCGTGCCTTTTTCTCTTTCTCCAACACTTCAATACGACGTTGTTTCTTTTCGGCCTTGTATTTTTCTTCCATCTCAGCGATCTTCTCCTGGCTCTTCAGGCTGTGCACACTATCACGAATAGTAGCATATTTTTTATAATAGTTGTAGGCCTTGGGAATATTTCCGATTTGTTCCCAGGCATCTGCCAGTCCTTTATAGGCCTCATAAAGTTTGGGGCGAGCCCCGATGCTGTCTGCCATAGTGGCCGCTATCCGAAATTGCTGCCGGGCCTGGGTATATTCTTCTAAATGGGAATAAATTTTTCCGAGCCCCATCCGGGCGTGGACGATGCCTATTTGGAAACCAATCTTCCGGGAGAGATGGGCGCCTTGCTGGAGGTAATGACGGGCGGAATCGAGCAATGCATAAGGATGACGTTGGAGTGCTTCTTTTTGAAGTTGACGGGGGCCGGAGGCCAAGGTATCCGCGAAATGGAGAGTCGTGTAAAGATCTCCGATATTGATATAAGAGCTAGCGATACCGGATTGGTTCCCAACCTCTTTTTCAATTTTTAGAGATTTTTTATAATACTCCAGGGCCTCATCATATTTGTTTTGATTATCAAGGGTAATCCCGATATTGCTATAAGATCTTGCCATACCCGGGCGGTCTCCAATTTCTTTTTTGATCTCGAGAGATTTGTGGTAATACTCCAATGCTCGATCGTAGTTGCCCTGCAAATCATGAATGATCCCCATATTACCATAGGAGCCCGCCATACCCTGACGGTCCTCGATCTTCTCTTGGATCTCGAGAGATTTATGATAATATTTTAACGCCCGGTCGTAGTGACCTTGTCTCCAATGAATGAGTCCCAGGTTGTTGTAGGAGGTAGATATGGCCTGATCATCCCCTGTCTCCTCTTGAATCTTGAGAGATTTGTGGTAGTGATCTAACGCCTTGTCATAGTTGCCTTGGTGTCTATGAACCTCCCCCATATTGCCGTAGGAATCGGCCATACCTTTTCGGTCTCCGATTTCTTTATAGATCTCAAATGATTTTTGAAAGTAATGCAGCGCCTGATCGTAATGACCTTGAGCCTTATGAATAATACCCATATTGTGGTAAGCATTAGCTTTGCCTATTTTATATCCAGATTGTCGAGCGACTTTCTGGGCTTGGCGAGCCTTGTCCAGCGAATTTTCGTAATGACTGAGCGTCCAGTAGATCTCGCTTAATTGATTTAGCGCCTTAATGTGAGTAGTATCGGACTCGGTTGTTTTAATGACTTGTTGGAGCGAATCAATTTTGTCTTGCTTGGCGTCGGGAATTTCAGATTGGCCCAGGGCCAATTGCAGATTGCAGATTGTCAGTTGAAAAATGAGTAATAAAGACGATATCGAAAAATAGCGAATCATGAAGACGAGCATCTAAACTCTAATATAAAGAAGTTTAATAAGTACATAAAGATAATTTTATTTTTTCTTAAAGTACAAAAGTCGTTTAGAAAAGGGGCAATAAAAAACATAAGACTCTCCTCATCAATCTTTTTTGAAAAACATGTAGCAGGCGGATGAAAAGAAATCAAAGAATAGGACACCGACAGTAGTATCCATCAACTTGATATTACATAACATATTGCAATACCATGCAAGAAACTATTGACAATTAATAATCCCCGTGTTTTTATCAATCCTCAAATTATTAATAACAATTACCCCTATATCGATGTACTCACCGACCCATTAACTTTTAAATCAAATAATCACTTCCCCCCCTTGCTAAAAATGGAGGGGCATAGCAGCTCCCAAAAAATTAACCTAGCCCTCCCCGCTACATTTACTACTCTTAATGTAAAGTGATAGGGGATTACAGTCCAAAAAGAAAAAGCTTAAAATTTTATAAAAGTAAGCCGTTCACTTAAACCCTAATATACCTACGCCACAAGTATTAGGAGTTTTTTCGAAATAACCGACTAAATAGTAAGTATCAGTGGCCTGGCAACTAAAAGTGATCGCTGAATAATGTTTGTCCTTATCCTTATCATAGCTACTGGCAATTAGATTGCGTTCATTATCGTATAACTTAAAGATCAGCTTATTACTCGTATCTTGACTACAGATCGCCAGTTTGTAATCGGTTCCCTTTTTCATCACATAACTATACTCTACTTGCTTTTTTTGTCCTACTTCCTGCATCACAGGCTTATTGATCTTATAGGCCTTCGTAAACTGATAATCCCCTAAACTTGTGGCGCATTGAGTTAAAAATGATTTATCACTACATTGACCACTAACTATTACTACTGGCAATAACAATAATATGAACCCAATACCTTTTCTTTTTATTTGCTTGCAATAACTCATTCTGTTATATAGTTACGTATATCTGCTATTGATTGTTTTATACGTTGTAATTGATCAGAAGTTATATGTACGACACTCTTTCTTTTACCATGTACTTTCACCGTCCCATCCTTTTTTACCGTGCGCCGTTTCCCGGGTTTATAGCTTATTCTCACTTCTTGATAAGCAGCCTGCAAATTTTTAAGCTTCTTGTACAACTGGGCATAGGACGGGTTATGCTTATAATTAGAAATAAGAACCAATACTTCATTTAAGGTTAATTTTTCTTCCCCCACTCTTTTTTTCAGCATAGGGCTTTCCAATTGAGTAGCTTTCTGTGCGGCTAAATACAAACCTTCCACCCATCCTCCAGCCATAATAAGAGCTCCTACTTCACTTCGACCTTGAGTACGCAAATAATTATTCATTCGTTCAAAGCTGGCCGTGGTAATATATAATAAAGAATCAGGGTTTCCCCTATTTGCTGCAAGGCGTTTTAACGTTTCGAAATCAAAGAAATGTTTGACATCTAAATCAGAAACAAGATTTTGAACAGCATCCAAATAACTTATGGCAGCTTGGCGCTCTTCGAATAAGCCGACGTACCCCAAATCAGTTCCATAAATGCCCAAGTTCAAGGCTTTTTTAAAACCCGAGTCATAATCAGACAATTGCCCGGTACTATGTAACAGTTTAGGTTGGTAGTTTGCCCCCTCTTCTTTTATTAAAATTATCAACTCTAATGGGGAAGAAAGGGAATGCAATACATGCGATACGCGGTCTTTTTCCATTGTTGAAGTAGAAAGCGTATCTTCTTTTACTTCTTGTGGAGATGAGGATACCGAAGAAGCCTTTTTCTCTTTATTGCAGGTACATCCTCCTATCACTATCGCAAAGATACAATATAATAATCCCCGATTTATCATTTCTTTCATTATAATCATCAGCAAATTAGGTAATTTAAAATGACTAAAAAAACTTCCCTCCCTCTTACATATAATTTATAATTTTATATTTTTTATGCCATACTTCAAATAATATTTTCTCAAATCCTGAATATTCCATCTACTTTATGCTTTTTTTATTTTGGTACCTCAACTTAACGCTTTCCACAAACGTTCTGCCTTACGCGCCACCATTTCCGCTATCTTTTCTCGGGATTGTTTCGACCAACCCGCAATGTGAGGAGTCAAAATCACACGAGGGTGAGTCGCCAAATAATCAAACCAGTATTGTTGTTGAGGGGTTAATTTATCCAGCTTTTCATTTTCCAACACATCCAATGCCGCTGCTTTAACTTTCTCCGTTTTAAGCATTTCTACTAAAACTTTTGTGTTAACGAGTTTACCCCGGGCCGTGTTGAGAAAAGTTATATTTTTTTTAAAAGCTTCAAAAAAGGGTCGATCAGCCCAATAGGTCGTTTCCTCCGTCAAAGGAAGGTGTAAACTAACAATATCACTTTCTTGATAAATCCGTTCTAACTTTACCAATTGTACCTCCTCCAAAGAGGTCCCTTTTCTATATTTGTCATAAGCTATCACATTTACATCAAATCCCTTGAGTTTACGTACAAAAGCTTCCCCGGTATTTCCTAATCCAATAATACCGATAGTCTGACCTTCCAACTCTACTCCTTCATTTTTATAGCGCTTCCATACTTTTTTTTTGACCTCCCGATCAGCACGAGCAATATGGTTTAACAAAGCCAACAACAACCCCAATCCATGTTGCCCTACCGCCTCTCGATTCCCTTCCGGAGTATTTTGACAAACAATACCCTGTTCTTCTGCATAAGATATATCAATATTGTCCATCCCTGAACCTGCCCTGATCACAAACTGTAGAGAAGAGGCCTTTTGCAA
>CAZIGO010000028.1:14927-18842 GCA_964538595.1 uncultured Chitinophagales bacterium
GGCTTCGTACTACCATCCCTACATAATCTTGTAATTTTGCTTTCAGAGAAGACCGCTTGATAGCTGGATAATAATCAAAAGGTACCCCTGATTGCCTAAGTTTTTCCCGTCCTTTTTCATGGATATACCCTGCTATAATAATTTTTGCCTTCATGTTTGATGGCGTTCAATCACTGAAGTTATTTCTATAAAATCCTCCACCGACAACGCTTCGGGGCGTTGAGTTAGCTTTCCTTCCAACGCTTTCTTCACCGGCGAACTCAACCAAGGTTTTAAAGTATTGCGCAACATTTTACGGCGATGTTGAAAAGTAGATTTCACAATCTTTCTCCACCATTTCTCCGAACAGGGTAACTTTTCCCGTTCATTTCTTCTCATGTAAATTACGGCTGAAGTAACCTGGGGCGGAGGATGAAAGGCGCCTTTTCCCACCTTAAAACACAATTCTACCTCATAGAAGGTCTGGGTGAACACACTTGTTATACCATACGTCTTATTGTTCGGAGCTGCCGCTAAACGCTGAGCCACTTCCAATTGAAACATACCCACCACTTCCTGCACCTGTTGGCGACAATCTAATATTTTAAAAATCAAGGGGGCAGAAATTTGATACGGAAAGTTACCGATGACGGCCAGCGGGGCCGAGAACTCCTTTTTCCAATCCAGCTCCAGAATGTCAGCGATATAAATATGAGAAGCCAGTTGGGGAAATTGTTCCTTCAATTGTTGAGCTATGGTCTCATCCAACTCTACCAAATAAAGCTGCTCATAATCCTTTTGCTTTATAAACTGGGTCAGTATACCCGGTCCAGGACCAATCTCCAGTATATTACGGTATTGATCAGATAATTGCTTTACTATACGGTCAGCCAACTTTTCATCATGTAAAAAATGTTGACTGTACGGTGTATGCGACCGATTTTTTCCCATAGATAGCGAATATACAATAGTTCAGATAAAATTGCCCGCTATTGTTTACCTTTAGTACATAAAAAAGTTGGTTCATGAGCTCCTCTTCCCCTTTGACGATAGGTATTACCTTGGGCGACATGAATGGTGTAGGGCCAGAACTCCTGTTACGATCCCTTATACAGGAACAATGGCATCAACACCATCATACCATTATTTATGGTCAACCTTCTATTTTAAATTTTTACCAACAGCAACTTGATCTTCCTGCCTTACCGCTCACCTCCCTCACCGATATATCGCAGAAAAAAATTGGTCAAATAAATGTTATTCTTTGTGGGGAAGAGGGACCGATCCAACCCGGGCAAGCCACCCCCCAATCGGGGAAAAATGCTTATTCATTCTTACAACAAGCTAAGTCAGACTTTACTACTCAACAATTAGACACTTTAGTAACCGGCCCTATTGATAAGCACACTGTTAAACAAAAAGTCCCGGGATTCATCGGACATACGGAATATTTAGGGCAAGCTTTTCAAGTAGACGATCCACTAATGCTTATGACTACCCCATCGATGAAAGTGGGATTAGTAACCGGCCATCTCCCCCTCCGCCAAGTAGCTTCTTCGCTAACTACCCAAAATATCAAGAAAAAATTACGGTTGCTTGCCCATGCTCTACATAACGATTTTCAATACGATAAACCCAAAATAGCTGTTATGGGTCTTAATCCGCATGCCGGTGATAACGGGTTGTTAGGGGAAGAAGAGTCCCAGGTAATCACACCAGCCCTGCAGCAAGTCCAACTTTCCTCTACAGTAGTAGACGGCCCCTTTAGCCCAGACGGATTTTTCGGATCACAGGCCTACCAACAATATCATGCTATATTAGGCATGTACCATGACCAGGTACTCTCCCCTTTTAAAACGCTATTTTTTCATACAGGTATCAATTTTACTGCCGGTTTACCCTTTGTCCGTACTGCTCCCGATCATGGTCCCGCTTTTTCATTAGCCGGTACCGGCGAAGCCGACCCTACCTCCTTTAATAATGCAATACATTGGGCTATACAGTTGACTCAGCAACGTCAATTTACCTAAAATTCCCTATATTAAGAAGAAAAGAATTCGATAATGAGCGATGAGAAAGGCTAACTTGTTTTTTTAAAACTAATAAGTTTTCTATCTTTGCTCCTTTAACATTCATTTTTCTATGATCTATAAAGAAGATTATACCATTTCTTTTGTTAGTTTGAGCGAAGGAGAACATTATTACAATTATAATATTGATAAATCCTTTTTCGCCGATATAGAATACTCTCCTATCAAGGAAAGCAGTGTGGATGTGGCGGTGACCCTAATAAAACACCGTAACTTCCTTGATTTACACTTTGAGTTGAAGGGGACCGTCCAACTCCCTTGTGACAGGTGTTTAGAGCTTTTTAACTTGCCCATCAACAATCAATTTCAACTCATTATAAAGTTTGAAGAAGATCCCGTTCCCGTGGAAGACCAGGACAAAACGGAGATCCAGTATATTGATACATCAACAACAGAAATTAATGTAGCGCAACCTATTTACGAATATATTAACCTTAGTTTACCGATTAAACGGATACATCCTAACGATAACTGTAATAACGCCGTTATTGAAAAATTAGAAGAATTATCACCTAACGCCTCGGACAAAGATGATATTGATCCGCGGTGGGAAAAACTCAAACAACTAAAACAAAAACATTATGGCAGTTCCTAAAAGAAAACATTCAAAATCACGTACTAAAAAACGACAAGCTAAATACAAAGCAGCGTCTAAGAAGGTCATTTCCTGCTCCAATTGTGGGGCTCCAACGTTACCTCATCGCATCTGCGATGAATGTGGCCACTATAGAGGTCAACTTGTAATAGAAAAAGATATCATCTAAACCAATCTAATCGCTGCCAAGTTACACTAACTAAATATGAGGAATATATGCGTATCGGAATTGACATAATGGGGGGCGACTTTGCTCCAATCGAGACTATTAAAGGAGTGCTATCCAGTCAAGAACAACTGGATGAACAAACCGAGGTAGTATTGATTGGCCAACCTTCCCGCATTAAATCCACTTTAGAAGAGGAAGGGGGACAACCTGATGACTTTGAAATTATAGCAGCAGAAGAAATTATAGAGATGGGGGAAAACCCTGTCAAATCGACCTCAGAAAAAAAGGACTCAAGTATTGTAAAAGGGCTTCATGCGCTTAAAGAACAGCATATAGATGGTTTTGCCAGTGCCGGTAATACGGGAGCAGTGCTAGTAGCTGCCTTATACAGTGTCAAAACTATTTCCAATATATCCCGGCCGGCCCTCTTTTCGGTGCTCCCCAAAATGCAAGGGGACGACGGTATTATTTTAGATGTAGGCGCCAATGCTGATGCTAAACCCGAAAACTTATATCAATTCGGGCTATTGGGGGATTTATATGCTAAAAAGGTGCTAAATATCGATACGCCCAAAGTCGGGCTGTTGAACATCGGCGAAGAGGAAGGCAAAGGAAATCTTCTTACCCAAGAAGCCTATAAGATAATGAAAGAGAAATCCTCATTTAATTTTGTCGGAAATGTAGAAGGGCATCATTTATTTACTGAAAAAGCTGATGTTGTCGTTTGTGATGGGTTTACCGGCAATATCGTATTAAAAACCGCTGAATCAATCACACAAATGATAGGTAAAGCCGGCGGCGGCAACAATAAAGCCATGCAAAAATTCAACTACGAAAATTATGGCGGCACTCCTATTTTAGGGATCAACGCGCCGGTGGTTATTGGTCATGGTACCTCTTCCCATGTAGCCGTAGCAAATATGATCAAGCTTACGGAGAATATCACAAAGTCCCAACTCGTCGAAACTATTAAAAAGCGATTCAACTAAAATGAATAATGTTTCTGCAGCAATTACAGGTGTGAGCGGTTGGGTTCCGGATTACGTTCTTACTAATGAAGAGTTAGAAGGGATGGTAGATAC
>CAZIGO010000029.1:0-626 GCA_964538595.1 uncultured Chitinophagales bacterium
GGATCAGCGTCTTTATTGTGCTTTACTGCCTTGGACAAGGGCACATAGTGGGTAGAGCGATGCCATTTACCCACCATTTTTTTACTTTTTCCTTCTAATAATCCTTCTACTGCTCCCACTCCTAATTCACTGGCCAAGACGCGATCTCCACAGGTAGGAGTGCCCCCTCTTTGTAGATGACCGAGCACCAACTCACGTGTATCATAATGTTGAAAGCGCTCCTGTACTTTTTGAGAAACTTGGAAGACGTGACCGATCCGATTACCTTCAGCCACTAACACGATCATGGAACTTTTCTCCCGCTCCCAGCCTTTCTCCAGACTATCGATCAATTCATCAATATCCGTACGGGTATCAGGTACCAAAGTAAATTCAGCCCCTCCGGCCAAGCCACTCCTTAACGCAATAAAACCTGTATCGCGCCCCATCACTTCAATAAAAAACAGCCGCTGGTGAGAAGCTGCCGTATCCCGGATTCTATCGATAGCTTGAACCGCTGTATTTATCGCTGTATCATAACCTATAGCATAATCAGTACCATACAGATCATTGTCGATGGTACCCGGTACCCCCATACAGGGAACATCAAATTCATCCTCAAATTGCCGGGCTCCTTTAAATGTTCC
>CAZIGO010000029.1:636-8495 GCA_964538595.1 uncultured Chitinophagales bacterium
CCCCCAATGGTCACCAAGGCATCAATATCGGCTTTTTTTAAATTATCATAAGCTTGTTGTCGCCCCGCCTTTTCTTTAAACTGTGGACTCCGTGATGACTTCAGTATCGTTCCTCCCCGTTGAATAATATTACTGACTGATACGGAATGGAAGGGTTCAATTTTACCGGCTATCAACCCCTTATACCCTTCGTAGATCCCGGCCACCTCTACTCCATGGTAGATAGCGGACCGCGTCACTGCCCGGATACAAGCATTCATACCAGGCGCATCGCCGCCTGAAGTTAACACTCCTATTTTTTGAATAGCTGTCGCCATGCGTTATCGGATTTATTTACTTTATCTGTTTTGATATAAAAACTTTCAGTAGCAATATGAACTTGCCCTCTTTTTACACCGTCAATGTGTTGTTTTCTCCAGTCGGTTGTAGGATGTATACGAATAGTGTCGTGAGGTAAATTAAGAGTCAAAGGCATATCAAAATCAGCTACATCAGTTCTCCATCGATATTTGAAGCTTACGCCGTTATCGGTATTTTCACCACTATACTCCAAGACGGGCCGATTGGGATGATACAAGTATTGCTCAAAAAAATAATCGAGTTGGCGGCCCGTTTTTTGATTCACAAATTCGATAAACTGTTCGGTAGAAACAATAGAATGCTTGTGCTGCCCCGCAAACTCATGTAAAATGTCGAACCACAAACTATCGTTGTTTACTACATGACGCAACGTATGCAATATCCAACTCCCTTTGTAATACAAATCATTGATATACCCCCAATGGTAAAAATTGACGCCCGGCACTCCTACAATAGGCTCATCATTGGCAATCAGTGTTCGCTGTTGCTTCAGATATTTGACCGCGGTATTATAACTATACGTATACTCGACAAACAGCGCTTCGGCATAAGTGGTAAAGGCTTCATGGAGCCAAAGCTGAGCAAAATCCGGAGCCGATAAACTATTTCCCCACCATTCGTGCCCGGTTTCATGTACGATCACATAGTCGTAATTCAAGTTAAGATCACCCTCCATACCTATCAAGTTACGAGGCTCCAAGTTATTTTTATAGTGGTTCCCATAGGCAATAGCGCTCTGGTGCTCCATCCCAAGGTAAGGAGTTTCTACTAATTTGTACCCATCCTCCCAAAAGGGATATGCTCCAAAATAATGTTCAAAACACCGGAGCACGTCCGGTACTTGATGAAAATGCTTCTTTGCCTTCTCTTTATTACTCCGTAATACATAATAATCGAGGGGTAACGTATCCCCTTGATGAGTATAGATATCAGAGAAATGAGCATAATCAGCAATGTTCAATGTTATATTATAAGTGTTGATGGGGTTGTGCACAAACCATTCATACCGCTGCCACCCAGCCTTGACAGGCTGTTTCTTTCGTAACACCCCATTAGCTACAGCTTTTAAGGTATCAGGTACCGTCAGAGAAATAGCAGCACTATCGGGTTCTTCGGTCAAATGATCTTTGCAGGGCCACCATAAGCTGGCACCGATCATCTCACAGGCCACCCCCACCCAGGGCCGTCCTTTTTTATCTTCTTTCCAAACAAACCCGCCATCCCAGGGGGGATTATCTGCTATCACAGGCTGTCCATGATAGTAAATTTTAAGGGACTGCTGCTGACCGGCCGGTTGACGTTGAGGAAAATGGATAAACATAAAGTGGCTGTCCCGTTCGTAATGCAACGTTTTCCCTTTAAAAATGATGCTGTCAACCTTCATATTGGCAAACAGGTCCACCTGAATGGTCTGAAAAGTATCGGTAGTTGTGTAATGGATCGTATTGCTCCCTGTAATAGATCGGTCAGCTATTTTAACTTTTAATTGAAGATCATAAAAGGTAACATCATAACAAGTGCGATATTTATTAAGAGAGCCGCGGAGTGTATCGTACTTACTGAACTTTACATGGCTGAAATAGGAGCGGTTGGGTTGACTATAGAGAGAAGTACTCAAACCCAAACCGATAAAAAGTAAGAATGTGAAATAGCGCATGATGTGAAGGCGGTCTATATCAATAATTTAAGCTAATATCATCCACCAAAGTAGCAAAAATTCATTACATTATACGTTCATCAAAACTAAAAATAATGCCTGAACAAACCGTTTATGCCGAATGGGAAGGAAAATTAAAGGAGGGAGCCGGCCAAGTACACGCCGATAGCGAATCCTTTAAATTAGATTATAATTTTAATCAGCGTTTTGGCGAACAACCGGGTGGGAACCCCGAAGAGTTGTTAGCAGCAGCACACGCTTCTTGCTTTTCAATGGCTTTAGCGAAAGCATTAGAAGATGAAGGACACCCGGCCGAAAAAATTATTACTGCTGAGAATATAGAGCTGGTAGAAGACGAAACTGGTTTTACTATTAAAAAGATAAAGATACATACCCAAGCTGTCGCCCAAGGCTTGAATAATGATACTTTTCAAAAACTAGCTGAAGCCACAAAGAATAACTGTCCTGTGTCCAAAGCATTAACAGGGATTCAATTTGAATTGCAAGCCATACTCAAAGACGTATAGCTCCCCTCTTCACCTTTTCCCCAATTAGAAACTGGAGGTCATGGAACAAAAGGAATTTGGTAATGCTCGTCAAAGTTTATATACTCCAGCCTTCTTTGTTTTAATTTTATGGTTTATCCATATTATTCAATGGCTCGGCGGTTTCTCATTACACTTCCTGGGAATCCTGCCCCGGCACGTTTTCGGTTTACCCGGACTGGTGACGGGTCCCTTAGTCCATGCGGACTTTGAACATTTGTTTTCCAATAGTGTGCCTCTTTTGTTATTAGGCGCCGGTGTTATCTATTTTTACCGGCCGCTGGCCCTTAAGATACTCAGCCTGATTTATTTCCTCACCAACTTTTCCGTTTGGATCGGCGCACGATCTTCCTATCATATAGGAGCTAGTGGTATTATTTATGGATTAGCCGCTTTCCTTTTCTTTAGCGGAGTCGTCCGCAAACAACGTCAATTATTAGGTCTCTCTTTCCTGGTCATTTTTGTTTATGGAAGTATGGTATGGGGAGTACTGCCGGGACAAAGCGGGGTTTCCTGGGAAGCCCATCTTTTTGGAGGTATCATAGGCACGGTGCTGGCCTTTTATTACAGGTATGAAGGGCCTCAACGCAAGCGTTATGAATGGGAAATAGAAGATCCTGAGGCAGACAAAACATATGAACAAAGTATCCGTGACCTGGAAAAGGGTAATAGAGGAAGAGGAAAAATACGGTATATCTATAAAAACCGGGAGCAGTAAACCGGAAAATTGCTTTTCAGCATCAAACTATCGATAGCCAATCACAGTATAACCGACCCAATGCCGGAGGTGGGAGGGGGCTGTGGTATCCATACCGATATCTTGTACGGGAAGCGGAGAGTGGTCAATACTAGTAGCATAACCCACCAAGGTTCCCGTCAAGCTCCCTTGTTGTTCCTTCTTCATATAATAACTGGTCAATAATCCGAAAGGTACCGAATAGCGACCACACCACGTCCATTTGTATTTTTTATAATTATCATCCTGCACAATAAACTTATTAAATCGTTTCAAGCGCATAGGATGGAGGCGGGGTACCAACCCCTGTCGAATAATTTTTTTCTCATGAGCAACTGCTTCCCGATATCCCGAGCTGTCAGTTCCAAAACGAGCAAAATCTTTGCCGTTCCATCCCTTATTTCCATAATGTACCGCATCAGATGAAATGACGATAGCATAATCCTTCCCCCACGTCCAGTTCTTTTCAGTAGAAATGTTGTAAAATTGTTCTGCCAAAGCTTGAGCAACGGACTTCATTTTAGAAAATTTCATATAAGGAACCAAGACAGGAATGATCGTCACATCCCGGTTATAGTACTGGAGAAAAGGAATAAGCGCTTCGAGCGAGTGTTCAACTTGCATTAAGCTATCGTTATAACTATACTGGTCATTTGTAAGCCCAGCAGTCATTCGATCGCGTAATTTATGAGCCACTGCTACCGTATCATAAGGGCCGGACCAATGGGTATAATGCCCGAAAATAAGTTGATCCCCTACCCTCCATTCTTCAGCCGGATGAGCTACGCCAAAAAGTAATACCGTATCCGCTTTCACATTGGCCAAAGCAGCCGGATAGAGATAACCGACATATGAATAATCATCATGCGGAGAGATGACCGTTTTCCAGCGCCCATCAGCAGTCAAGCCAGCTTTTTGAAGGGTATGGCGAAGGGTATCCCCTTGATATCGATAAATTCGTTCTATAATAGAATCCATTTGGGCAGACCGGGTGGCAAACCCAACCGAATCAGTTACATGCCGTATTTTAATATCCGGCTTACTGGTAAAGTACTGACAACCACTACTTCCCAAAATCATAACTCCTGTAACCACTACACTTATAATGAGCCATCGAAACTGTCGCATACACCAAATATAAATAATTTACTTAAAGAAGCTAACCCCACCTCCGTTCTCCTTTTAACCACAAAAAATTTATTATTTATTTCAACATACAAATTCATTTTATTTTTATCACATTTGTATTAACGGATGAGATTGCAACATTAATGGAAACACGCATTTTTAAATCAGCATTTTTATTCCTCGGGGGATTAATAATTTTCTCACACTCTCCTGTTTACTGCTCTTCATCTCTTTCTTCCCAAAAGCAATCGCGTGTTGACTCTCTTGAAAATATCATTAAAAATAGTTCCCAAAAACCACAATTAATTAAGGCTCACAATGCGTTAAGTGAACTATATCGCACCGTCGGCTCCTATCCTAAAGCGCGAGAACATGCTCGTAAAGCTTTTAAACTTTCATACCGACATAAAATCAAAAGCGAAAAAGCGAAGGCATTAAATAACCTGGGGTTGATAGATAAAGAGCAGGGTAATTATGAAGCTGCGTTAACCACTTATCAAAAAAGCAAAAGTATATATAAAACTTTACAAGATACCCCCGGTTTAGCTGACTTGTATCATAATATCGGGACGATACATTCAAAGAAAGATCAATACGATAAAGCTTTACACTCTTATAAAAGGAGTTTAGCTTTAGACCTTCAATTGGGAGATAGCGGAGCAGTGGCTGCTTCCTATAACAATATCGGCATTATTTATCACAAACGAGGGAATTATGCAAAAGCGTTAAGCTACTATCAACAAAGTGCCCACTTAAAAGAAAAGCGAGGGGATCAGTTAGCGTTGGCCAACACATATAATAATATGGGTATTATTCAGCGAAAGCAGGGCCGTTATGATAAAGCCCAGCATTACTACGAAAAATGTTTATCCATCTATAAACGGGAGGATGATAAGGAAGGGATGGCTTCTTCTTACAATAATCTAGGCATTATCGCTCAAAAGCAAGGACAATATAAGGACGGTCTGCGAAAACATAAAAGATCTTTACAAATATATACCGACTTGGGAAGTCAACGGGGAAAAGCCTTAACCTACAGTTTAATTGGTAACACATACCTGAAATTAACCGACTCTTCTCTTTCAACATCAGATAACCCTTCTCCCACTGAAATCTCCTCTCACCAAACTGATTATTTACTGGATTCCGCCCAATATTATCTTAAGCGGGCTGTCAACTTACAGCAATCCATAAATGCATTAGAGCATATGGCTTATTCACTGACGAGCCTCGGTGATATCTTATATAAAAAAGAAGCTTTCCCAGAGGCCCTACCCTATTATAAACAAGCTGTTATCATTGCCGACAGTATTGGCAACCAACCTCAACTCTATCGTTCCTATCGGGGATTATCCCAAACTTATGCGGCCCTTGATCGATATCAAGCGGCTTACCGCCATCATGTCAATTATGCCCGTTTGCAAGACAGCGTGCATAGCCGGGAGAGCCAAGAGCAGATTGCCGAGATGGAAGAGAAATACCATGCCGAGAAGCGGAAACGCCAGATTAAAGTGTTGGAGAAGGAAAAGCAATTACAAAAGGCCCAACTCCGTCAAAATCGATTGCTTCTTTACAGTGCCGGCGGTGGCTTGCTGATCGTGCTCGTCTTCTCCGGACTTTTGTACAACCGTTTTCGTGTGACGTATCGCCAAAAGCAGGTGATCGAGCAACAGAAAAGCACGGTAGAAGAACAAAAAGCTATTGTCGATCAAAAAAACCGGGAGATCACGGCCAGTATCAATTATGCTCAACGCATACAGGAGGCGCTACTAAAGGAGGAAGAACACGTTACTCCCGATCTGCCCCCTCATTTTGTGCTCTTTAAACCGCACAGTATCGTCAGCGGTGATTTTTACTGGTCCGTATTGAAAGGGGATGAATGGTATGTAGCCGTGGCCGATTGTACCGGTCATGGCGTGCCGGGAGCCTTGTTAACCATGCTAGGAACCGCTTTTCTGAATGAGATCACGGCCGCTGAGAAAAATATAGAACCGGGTCTCTTGCTAAAACATCTTCGGGAGCGATTTGTAAAAGAGCTACAGAAGGAACAACCTCAAAAGGATGATTTCCGCCTCCGGGACGGCATGGATATCTCCTTACTACGGGTCAACTTGGGAACATTAACCGCCCAATGGTCCGGGGCGAACAATCCACTCTACATAATTCGAAAGCCCCCCCACAAAGAAATTGATGCTAAGTACAAGCGTCACACAGAATATAACGGATATGACCTCTATGAGTTACCCCCCCATCATCAACATATCGGATATGTCAAACAACCCGAGCCGTTCCCCACTTACAAGGTACAGCTCAAAAAGGACGACGCTCTTTATTTATTCAGTGACGGGTACCCCGATCAATTTGGAGGGCCCAAGGGGAAAAAATTTATGTATACACGATTTAAAAGAAAGTTGATGGAAATCACGGAACAAACGATGGAAATACAAAAAAATCAGTTAGATAAGACCATCGAAAACTGGATGGCACAGAATAATGAAGAGCAGATAGACGATATATGTGTTTTAGGCATAAACATCAAATAAAGTAGAGTAATGAGTCAAGTGAGACTTGATGAAAACATAAATAACTTAAAAATAATACTTATCATTAAGCCAAAACGCTGAAGCGATCTTCACTGTTAACAAAAATTCTTAAATTTGAAGTAAAGAAAGCTAATTATGAACAAGGTTAAAAAGATATTTGTTCCCACAGATTTTTCAGATATCGCCAACAACGGGTTAGCCTATGGTAGTCACTTGGCTCAGCATCTTGATGCAAAGCTAGTTTTATTTCATACGTACTCCCTTACAGCCCTCAGCCAGATAGCCAACACCCATAAAGATGACAGTCCACAGATAGCTATTGAGGAAACGCATAAAAAATATCAAGAAGTCCAGAAACAAATCCCTGCCTTAAAAGAACAGTCTCCTAGCCTATTAGCTTCAACGGGAATGGCTGTTGACGAAATATTGAATAAAATTGAAACGACCCGTTCTGACCTGGTGGTTATGGGTACTCATGGCTCTGGCAACATCATTGATTTTATATTCGGCAGTCATACGATCAATGTACTAAAGCGAGCCCCCTGTCCCGTATTGGCCATACCCCCCGAGGCTCAATTTAATGGTATTGAACGTATTGCTTATGCCAGTGATTACGAGGGCAAGGTATCACAGCAAGAATTCGACATACTCGTTAGTTTTGCCAAGGCTTTTCAAGCCAGCTTGTATATAGTCAATGTTGAGACGGGAAAATCCTCTTCCTCACCGGGTGCTTACAAAAAAGAGATTGACCGGCACTTACAATCAGTCGACCACGACTACCATACTATTCAGTCCTCCAATATTCAAGTAGCGCTCCACGAATATATACAAAACAAAGAAATAGATATGATGGCCTTGATGCCTCATAAACACTACCTATATGAACGACT
>CAZIGO010000029.1:8505-18811 GCA_964538595.1 uncultured Chitinophagales bacterium
TTTTTCAAAAGAGCATCACGCAAAAGATGGTATATCACACCAAAATACCCATCCTCGGCTTACATAGTGAAGAATAAGGCCGGCGTCCCTATCTTAGCGTAAGGTAGAAGTTTTACTGGATCACCCAACCTCCGTCAGCTACCAAAGCATGGCCGGTAACATATGAGGATTTTTCTGAACAAAGCCAAATCACGGATTCAGCAATCTCTTCGGGTTGCCCCATTCGTTTCATGGGGTCGGGGTCGGTCAATTGTTTTCTAACTTCCGGATCACCGCCGGTAAAGCGTTCTCAATAACACCCGGACATACGGCGTTGATACGGATATTGGCTTCAGCATATTCCAATGCAGCTGTTTTGGTAAGACCAAGAACGCCGTGTTTACTAGCGTCGTAGGCAGGAATATTGGGAAAACCGATTTTCCCCGCTATAGAAGAAGTATTAACTATGGCACAAGCTTCATCATTATCCATCATATGGGGAAGTTGATATTTCATACACAACCATACCCCTCTTAAGTTAATATTAATAACTTTATCAAAATTTTCAAGACTACAGGCTGCCGTGGGCGCTTGTTCTCCTTCCACACCGGCATTATTAAAAGCATAATCTAACTGTCCAAAGTGATCAACGGTTTTTTCAACCATCGCTTTAACCTGGTCTGCCTGAGAAACATCACAATGAATATACAATCCTTTACTCCCTTCCTCTTCAATGGCTTCAACAACGCTATTGCCGGCATCATCATCCACATCGACAACAGCTACTCTAGCCCCTTCCCGGGCAAATTGTAAGGCAGTAGATTTTCCAATACCGGCTGCACCACCGGTAACAATAACAACTTTATTTCCCATAATAGTTAAATTTATTTGATTAAAAAACTATACATAAATTATTCCATTTACTTATGTGTGATAAAAGTGGGAACGGTAGCTTTTTTTACGATCTCTTTACTGACACTCTTTCTCAACATCCGGGAAAAAAGATTGCGACCGAACCCTCCCAAGACCAGCAGTGCATCATCCGCCAAAGCAGCGGAATGCAATATTTCTTCAGCAGGATCATCCCCCACTAACTGATCCACTTTTAAATTTTTAAAATGTAACCCCAGATATTCATAAACGCGCTTTGTATTATCAAACTGTTGTCCCTCTTCTTTCAATATGGACAATAATGTAGTTTCCTCTTTATCCAATACATTACCAAAGATATAACAAAACTGTTTGATAGCATGCATGGCATTCTCACTATTATCAAAAGCAATAATATTTTGTTTGATACTACGATACTCGGCCGGGATAATGGTTACCGGGCAATGCGCATATTTCAGGACATCATGTAAGATCTTTTCATCACTCCAATGGCTAGTATAAGAGAAATAAGTCTCTCCTCCAATCAATAAGATATCAGCATATAAAGACTCTTCGAGTAAGACATCGACGGAAGCTCCTTGCTCCTTGTGTACATTATACCGGATACCTGCTTCTTCACAAGTCTTGTTAAAACTTTCGACCATCGTTTCTACATTCTTCTTTACTTCTTGGGTTTCTTCTTCGATAATTTCTTTTCCCAATAAACTGGTCTGATAAAGCTCGCCGTAAACAGATTGATCATAATAGGTGGTAAGATCCTCAATAAATAAGCCCACTAACATACCATCGAGTTTTTTAGTAAAATCAATAGCATGTTGGAGTACGCTCTCCGAATAATAAGAACCGTCTAAAGCTACAATTATCTTTTGCATAATGTTGGGTTTTGATGATTAATTTATTTTAAATCAAAAACTTGGTCAGACTGGAAAAGTTCTTCAATCAATCCGCTATGTTCGCCTTTTTGACGAAGTATCAATAAAGGAGCGTCAGGTTCATTTTTAATCACTCTTTCTGTAACACTCCCCATCAAAGTGGCAGCAGCATTAGTACGTCCCTTAGAACCAATGATCATCAGGTCAGTATTTATACTGTTCGCCTTATTTGCCAAACAGTCACCGATATGTTTATTACAGGTTTCCAGCACAAAGTTCCAATTTGCTTGGTTATCGGCTTTTTTACTCACTTCTTCCATTTCTTTTCGGACTTCTTTCTTCATTTCTTCAACAAATTGCTTATACCTTGAGGCGCCGGGTACCAAAAAAGTGTTGGGAGGACTCATGCAATGGTAAAGCATCACCTCCATATCCGAATTTTTCTTGTATAAGTATTCCGCCTTATCCAAACTCATAGTGGTGTAGGAAGAATTATCAACAGGAACAAAAAGCTGCTTTAATTGAGAGGTAGCACGAGCAGGGACGAGGGCTACCGAACAAGGGGCTAATCGGGCTAAATGATGGGGTGTCACTTTTTTCTCCTTTGTGGGCATCGGTGTACCGATCATTAATAAATCCGCTTCTCGAATAGTTGCCCAATGAATTAATTGCTCTTCCGGTTTCCCTTCCAATACATCCACCTCTACAGCGGCCCGATCATCTGAAAAATAGCGACGTAACTGCTGATCCACTAATCCTTTTAAATATTGTTCATACGGCTGATCCCCATTATAATTTTCTTTTGCCGCTTCCAGGTTAGCAGCTATATGTACAAAAATCACTTTTTCACTTTCGAATAATTCACTGAGATGAAAAGCATAACGAATCAAAGCGGCGTTATCAACTCTCAATTCTATCCCTACCATTAATTTAGAAAAAGAATACATAGGCAATTACTTTTTATTTGTATTAGATATCGTAAAAGAAATACCTTTTTTACACTTCTACTATGAGATTTGTCAATATTTTATTGATTAAGGCAGTTTTACCGTTATAATGATTACTGATCAAGCTACTTTCCCCTGCCGTCCTCAACTTCTTTTCCACTTCTATAAATTGGTAAAAAACAAATAGGATACAAAATACCTAAAAATAGGTATTACAATTGTGACGACTATTCATCAAATTTGCAGCAGTTATTTAAAATTAGTCTAAATAAAACAAAAAACAATCAAACGATATGCGTAGCTTTATACTTTCTTCCGTTATTTTACTACTGGGGATCAATATATGTTTATCTCAATCGAGCGGCACAATAACCGGTAAAATCACCTCGACAGAAGGCAATCCCCTCCCAGCTATCAATATCAACATAGCGGGCACCCATCTGGGAACCACCACCAATGAAAAGGGGAAATATCTATTAAGTAACATTCCAGCCGGTACGCATACCATAGTAGTAACAAGTGTCGGATATAAGCGAAAAGAGAAGAAGATCAAAGTGCCTGCAAAGGATACGTTGGACCTCTCCATGACATTACAACGAGGAGTTGTCGGTTTAAACAAAGTAGTGGTATCCGCTACCCGGGGAGAAAAACGCTTAGAAGAAGTTCCCGCCTCCGTCACTATTATAGAGGCAGCGGAGATAGACAACCAAATGAATATCCACCACAATATGAATGATATATTGAGTCAGACGGTGCCGGGGATGGCCCAAAGCACTAAGTCGGCCAGCAACTTCGGCCAAAATTTACGAGGACGCCCCACCTTGGTCATGATCGACGGTATACCTCAATCGACGCCTTTACGAGACGGGGAACGGGACCTGCGCACTATCGATCCTTCCATTATTGAACGTGTAGAAGTAGTAAAAGGCGCCACAGCACTTTATGGTCACGGCGCTACAGGGGGATTTATCAATTATATAACGGATGCTCCTCAATCAGAAGAAATTCATAGCCAAACCACCCTTAACACAAATGGCTCTTTAACTTATCCTGACAGTACGCTGGGGTATCGCCTTTCTCAACAATTCAGTGGCAAAGCCGGCCCTGTCGACTTTTTAATAAGCGGTACTTACGAGAATTACGGCCTCCGCAAAGATGCCAATGGTAATGTTATACCGCCCAACCCTCAATCACAGGGAGGTCTCCCCCTTTCCGAAACTATCAATGCTTTTGGGAAAGTAGGCTATGATATTAACGCTCAGCACCGGCTACAACTTATGTACAACTTTTACTCCAGCCAGCAACCCAATCGATTCCGGCAAATACGGGGTAAAATAGGGGAATACCCGGCGCAAGCGGTGAGACGAGATTCAACTATAGGAGTTCCATCGGGAACGCGAGCCAATCATAACGTAGGGCTAACCTACCGCGGTGAAGACATTTTTACCAACACCGACATTAAAGCACAACTCTATCATCAAAACTTTGAAACCGTTTATAGTTATACCTCCTATTTTAAAGGCGGCGGCCAAACCATGATCACTTCTAAAAAATATGGAGGACGATTACAACTTAACACTTCCCTATCTTGGTTAGATCAACTCGGTACCGACTTGACTTATGGTATCGATATTTTGAATGATATTACTGCCCAGCCCTTAGTCGATGGACGCACTTCAGCGCCTCCAATGAACCTATTGACCGGTGCTCCTTTTTTACAAACACACACCAGCTGGGGCGAACACTGGCACCTGAAAGCGGGTATCCGGTGGGAACAAGCGACTATTTCAGTCGATGACTACAAACGCGTCAAACAGTTGAATGCTGTCACCGGTAAATATACAGTGGGAGGTAACAAAGTAAAAGGCGGCCAATTAAACTACAACGCTCTTACGTACAACGCCGGTTTAAGCTTTACCAAGTGGAACGCTTTCAGTCCATTTGCCAGTTATTCCCGTGGTTTTTCATTGGCTGACTTAGGCCGGACGTTGAGCAGTGCCCAAGAAAACACTTTACAGAAGCTAAAAACCGAACCCATATTAGTAGATAATTATGAATTGGGGATTCGTAGTGCTTTTGAGACTATACAATTGGAGGTCAATGCTTTTATGAGCAACTCTGAATTAGGCTCTTCGTACCAGCAAAGAGACGACGGTTCATTCGGTATTGTTCGTTCTCCCGAAATTGTTTACGGCTACGAACTATCAGCTTCAATACAACCTATCCGTGATATGCAACTCGATTTTACTTATACTTTCACAGAAGGGAAACGGGATGTTAACGACAACAACAGTTTTGAAGACCCCGTGGATGACTATCTTCCAGGCAGCCGGATAGCTCCCCCTAAATTTACGCAAAGCTTGAAATATAAAGTTACTCCTCATTGGAAAGTGGGGATGAGTGCTCTCTATTCGCAAGAGCGAGATCGCTTTCCAAACAGCAGTAGTTTCGGCAGAGGAACAGTAGAAGAATATTTTGTTGCTGACTTCTATACCTCTTATCAATGGAAAATGCTAACTGTCAAGGCGGGCGTGGAAAATATCTTCAATACCGATTATTATCCGCCCGTTTCACAATGGTATAACTTAGCGGGTTTTGGTTATGCTAAAGCTCCCGGGCGACGTATAAACTTAACACTACAGATTGACTTATAATTATAATTGTAATCCACCACTTCCTATGATCTTCATTTATTAACGCTAGCAATATAATCATGAGCTAAAAAACGAACCCCGGCCCACTACCGCTATTATTTATCAAATTGTTGATAGTGCTGTTTATGGTCTATGAACGAGTTCACCCCTATTGAAAAGAGGATAAGTAAATTGATCCTGTAAGAAGCTATCAATAAATGGGTAGCATGGATTTCCCTTTATATTGGCTAAAACATTACTGAGTAACCGGCTCTCGTTTTTTAACAGACGTGGATCGCTTTTTTTCTTTATATTGCTTTCTAGTCGACTTACGTCGACGGCGGAGCGGAGTTTTACGTCTTCTGCCCCACCATAGCAGTACTCCTGTAATCGGTAAGCTAGCAATAGTAAGACTGGCGATAAAAGCTAATATCTTGCCCGGTAAGCCTAAGAGGGTTCCCACATGCAGATCATAATTCATTCTGATCAACTTTGCCGGCCAATCCGCATTTTCATAGGCCCCATAAATTGTAGGAGGGGGAATGCTATTCAACGTATAGCGATCATAATACCGGTAGTCATTATTGTAATACAGATTTTTATAGTAAGAAATTTCTACATAGAGGGCTGTGGTGGCGGTATCGGGATAATGAATTTCATAACTCAATGCTTGGGGGTGCTCTTGTCGTAATTTTGCCGGCAACTGGTCAATTGACGAGGCGTGAGGAGCAGGAGATGTGTGGATATTATTAGGCGTCTGAAAAGTAGCTTTTTTATCTCCTCCTAAGGCTTGGTATACGCCAGTTTTCATCCAATTAAACGACATGGTCAAGCCTGTTATCCCAAATAGTAACGCAAATATGAACACATAAAAACCAGTAATGGCATGAATATCGAAATTCTTCCGTTTCCAACTGGTTTTAGCACGCCAATAAAATCCAAATCGCTGCTTACGATTGTATTTATTACGGGGCCACCATAAATACAAGCCGGTCCCTAAGCTTATAAGAAAAAGCACAATCGACCAGGAAACCACCTGTTTCCCTATCTTATGCGGCAGCCATAAATGTAAATGCCCATCCAATACCACGTTGAAAAAACCCGTATGATGATTTTCTACCCGGATCACTTCTCCACTAAAAGGATGAAGAAATATCGACCGATAAAACGCTGTCGAGGCTTCATATAAAACAACTTCGAGCGGTTCATCTTTGGCTCCATAGATGACACTGTGTACTCTTCGCTGCGGGAATACTTGGTGGGCCAAGCTTTTTGCTTTGGTGGGTGAGATCATCGATTGCTCCCTCACCTCTATTTGAGGATCATCCTGTAGCCATGCTTTAATCTCTGCTTGAAAAACCCAACAGCAACCGGTTAAAGAGACAATCAAGACGATAATACCCGTAACGAGTCCAATATATAAATGAAGTTTGCGCAATACATATCGCAAACCCCGAGGATAAAACCAGCGGTTCATGAATAGATCGTTTATTTAGAATGATTTTAAATAAAAGTAGGAATATTTTATTGATTGGCCGATTCGAACCCCCTCCCCTTTTTAGGGTATTTTTTGTATACCATCTTTTTCCCTCATATAAATTCCGCTAACATCGATATTTAGAAGTTTATCAATGTAATTTTATCAATACAGTAAAATGAAAGAGAAGTAAATATTATTTTCGAAATGAACAAAAAAAATGTAAAATAAACTTCTACTATTTCAAGTTATGAGAATATTAACAAAATTTAAGGGTGTTCATTATCTACGGATATATTTGGGGGAAATAGTATATGGAGGTATCGACGGGAGTGTAACCACTTTTGCTATCGTAGCCGGGTCAGCCGGTGCGCATATCGATCCATCCGTGGTACTCATATTAGGGTTTGCCAATTTATTAGCCGACGGTTTTTCCATGTCAGTAGGCAACTATTCTTCTACCAAAGCCGAGATCCATCGTGACCATCGCCAACGGACTATGACTCAGAAGGCTATCCGTGAACAACCTGAGGCAAAAAAAGAGGAAGTTCGTAAAATCTATGCCCAAAAGGGTTTCGAAGGGAACTTGTTAGACAAGATCGTTCAAAAGATAACCGGGAATCATCACCGTTGGCTCAACACCTTATCTTCTTCTACTCCTCCCCACCAAATAAAACAGTCGCCCATACACACTGCTACAGCTACATTTATCGCTTTCGTATTTTTTGGGTTTATTCCTTTATGCTCGTATGTGACAGGCTTTATCTGGCCTCAACTATTGGGAAATCGATTATTTCTTCTATCCTGTATCTTAACCGGCATTGCTTTTTTATTGATAGGAGGGATGAAAAGTATTATTACTATCAGAAGCACTTTACGGGAAATGTCCGAAACTTTTTTATTGGGCAGTACAGCCGCTATACTGGCCTATTTTGTCGGGCATGTATTGAAACAACTGGTCGGGAGTTAAAGGGGTTAAGTCTATTTTCCTGATCAGATAAGGTAGTAATCACTAAAGGTAAGGAGCTTAAGTAATAGCATTGTACAAACAACTTCAAGGATTACTCCTTCATCTTCCTAGTTCCCCACTCTTGTAAAACACGAACAAAGAGAATAATACAAAGAAGTGGTAATGTACATTACATAAAGAACAATAAACTTTGCCCGGCGATATAGAGAACTAACAATAAAGCACTCTCTACCCCCATACTCACGGGACCATGGCGTTGACGATAAAGTAACCCGAAAACAAGAATGGTTGTCATGAGAATAGTGAGTGCTATAATAAATATTTGCTGCTCCATAACCACATGATAAATAGAATATGATACATAAGCAAAATCGGCAAAGGCCACCATTAACACATCAAACGTATTTCCTCCTAATACATTGCTGACAGCCATTGTTAATGCGCCCTCTCGGACGGAAGAAATTGATACGATCAATTCCGGCAAGGAGGTAGTTACTGCAATAAACAAAGCTCCTACAAAATATTCTGACAACGCACTATGCCGGGCAATACCGATCCCTGCCCGTGCTATCATATATCCTGCTCCTCCTACAACTATAGCTAAAAGTACAAAATAGAACCAAATAGTATATTGTCGTCGCTTGGAGACGTGATCATATTGAGGGACATCTTTGACAGTTTGTTTCGTAGATATGGGACGCCACATAGGAGCCTCTTTAGCTTTTGCAGTAAAATAAATCCCTGCGATATATATTAAAACCAGAAAGAAAGAAGCCGGATGGATGCCGGGAAGAATTTTGCCAGAAGTGATGGGAGGAGCCGACATAATGACCAGAATAAAAGAAAGCTGTGCCAATAACAGCCCGCCTAGTAATAAGTTTTGCAAAGAAGCGGCTGCATGCTCAAGATTAGCTTTGTTATACACGATGTCAGCTATAGCGAGGAAAGCCGTTTGTGCAGCTATTCCGCCGATAGCATTGCTCAATGCCATCTCGGGATGTCCTTCCAAACTAGCTGTAACAGTAGCAATGACGCCAGACAATGAAGTTATTCCTCCCAACAACACACCCCCAAAAAGGGCCTCCCCAATACCGGTGGTATCCGCCAATTGATCGGCAGTACGGGTTAACCGGACACCAGCGACAATAATAACCACAGCGGATATTCCAAACAACAATACACTTGATGTCAATGATGCGGTTATACCCTCCATACAAAGCTACCTGCTCATTTATCGTATAAGCGCAAGATACTACAAATAAAGAAAGGTAAAAAAGAATAATTACACAAAAATTAGGTTAACATTCACTGCTCCCGTATATATCAAAAACTCCACGGGATTAACGTTTATTGGGAAGGAATATCTCTTATTATTTCTTAATTAGTTTTTTTGCATCTTTCCGGAATCGTTGGATAAAATCATTTTCTTCTTCAGTGACGGAATTAAAAGCCGCTGCCACTTCTTGTAATATATTCGTAAAATCATCCAATTTTTTCTCACTCATAAAGTCTTTACCAATTTTCATGGCATCGACTCCCCATTCATAAGCGGTTTCTGAAGACATATCTTCTTTTTTAAGAATATGGAATATGATATCAGAAAAGTCAAATTCAATATCATGATCTTTCACCCCTTTGGATACGATATCATGAAATTTGTTATATTCACTGGCTTGCACTTCGCCATCCGCTTTAGCAACAGCATAGGCAATATTACCAAAACCATAATATAAATTTTCCTTAGGTTCCATAAGACAATTTTTTTATATTTTCATTAATTAACAAAAAATTAAATTTTTAATCAACCACTTCTTCTTCCCATAAACGGGCCAAGGGATCAGGTAGTACCGATTGAATATCTTCCACCTCCCCTTTTGAAATATAGCGCTTCAATATCTTAATAACAACTTTGATGTCGGTAAGGGTTTCCGTCTCATTACCGAAGTCATAATCACCGGTTGGGAAATCATATTCCTTTACTAATTGAACAAAATCCGATAGTGTTTTGATTTTTGCCGGTGACGAATGCACTGAATGCCAGTTAAGCACATATATACCTTTTAACATAAACGGCAATTGACTTAACAATTGTATATTTTCCTCTACCGTAATAATATCACGAAAACTATGTAAAACAGCCTTTAATATTCGTCCTGCTTTTTTCCTGTCATCTGGGTTGCCGAGTTCCTCGGCTAAATCATTCAACAAGGCATTTCCCTGTTGAGCATACTGGTCAAACTTTAGTGGCATAACTTGATTTTATCCGCTTCTTTAAAAAAGTTAATGTATTCAATAATATACAACTGTAATATGATAAATGTCAAGTGCTTTAAAAAATCTTCAATCATATATGATGGCGTTACTAATTTCACTCAGTTTCTTTTTTATTGAGAATAATCATGTAAATTTATTCCACCAAATACTATTTTTGAAACAACCAAAAATTAAACAGTATATTATGGGAACAACAAACGACCTGTCATTTAAACAACAAGTATTAGAACGAGCCATAGCCCATCAAAAGGATGTCATAGAGG
>CAZIGO010000030.1:0-8670 GCA_964538595.1 uncultured Chitinophagales bacterium
AAGACTTTATTTTTATGCTGTGCTATCCAATAAAAATCCCCACTAACTAATTCTTTAGGGCGATATAAAATAAAGGAACGGGGAAGGAGCTGTTGAATCGCAGATTGTTGAGGCAGGATAGCTTGCTGAATTTGCCGGGCATAACGAATACTGTCTGTAATTTCCCGGTTCTGCTCCTCTACCATTTCCTTATGCTGCACAAGGGCGGAAGCATAACGCTGTTGGCTGTCTTTGAAATAATAATTAATACCAAAAATAACGACCAAGAAAAACATAAGATCAAAATAATAATAAGCGGTGACCAAAGAGGGAGAAAGATCAACGACACCCGAATAGTGAGCGTGAATATATTTTATACCATAAAAGGCAAAAAAACTGAAGGCAAAACTGCCTAAAATAAAGGGTTTATTGTCAGTAATAAACAAAGGAACCAATCCTAAGATCACCACAAAGTATACTTGACCGGCTCCCGGTCCTAATAATAAACAAACCTGAATAAGATAGGCCCAGGCTACGACCATTAAATAGTACTTGGCCTGTTGTAAATAACCGTAATAATTCAGTAAAAAAGTACCCGCAAAAAAGAAGGTGGAGACCACATTATAGGGGACCAACTCTACTCCCCCGTATAAATAATTGATAAAAATATTGCCAAATGGAATTATCATTCCTAATAAGGCGTGTATATTGACCAATCGCAGTAATGCGAATTGACGTTGATCATGGACATAATGCTGTTCTCCTATACTGCAAACAGCCTCCCATACCTGTTGAATTATGCTGAAAAGATGGTGTAATATGCTACGCATTTTAAACAGGGACCTCCCTTTTAATTGTTTAAAAGGCAAAATATTAAAATGTTAAAATAATTTACATGAAAAGAATAGGAGATTCATGGGAGGGATAGCAAAAATTATTGTTGGTATAGCCCCCATTCAAAAATACCCTATTACAGAAATATGCAGTCATTCAATACTGGTTTCTTACAATTTTTTACTCCCTGTCTTCACTATCCTTATAGCCATAGGGACAATGTCGACATCCATTTTCACAACAGTACCCCCGCTTCAGCAAATAATGGGCTGTAAAAACATAATAGCCTTCCTTATCAATGTAATAGTCTTCACCTTCTATTAATGACATATAAAGCTCACTATCTTTAAAATATTAAATCTATTCTTAAAAAGAGTAAGTTTTTTATGATTAAGTATCATTAAAACTCCTGCAGTAAAGTTAATACGCTTTTCATCATCATCGTCCCCCCCACTTAATGTCCCTCACAATCATAACGTATAGCATATAACATTTTCACTTTGACTTATGGAGCTGTATCAATAATATAAAAAACAATGTATTTATAACAACCCTTTATAATAAAGCGTTTGGCACTTCTCCAAGTGCGCTATACTAATTTTGATTTACCAATTGTTAAAGTACTTAAATGCAGTGCGCTCCATCTCGCTTTACTATAATTTGAGCAAGCACTATTCAATTATTCACGCTAAAAAGTTAATTTTAGAATTATGGAGCTGTATTTGCTCAAAGATATCGTAATTATATTAGGATTGTCAGCTATAGTAATATGGGCCTTTCAAAAGTGGCATATTCCCAATTTAATCGGATATATTTTAACAGGCATCATTGCCGGTCCCTACGCGTTACAACTAATAGATAACATGCACGAGGTAGAGCAATTAGCAGAGGTGGGGATTATTTTCTTATTATTTACCATCGGCATTGAATTTTCTTTAAAAAAACTTTACCAGCTCAAAAAAACTGTTTTAATAGGAGGAGGGCTACAATTAGTATTTACAGGAACAGCAATAGCCGGCATAAGTTATTTTTTAATTTTTCGTGGCCGACCACTATTTTTTTAGGATTTCTTTTTTCCTTGAGTAGTACGGCTATCGTACTAAAATTTTGCAAGATCAAGGCCAAATCAACAGCGCATCCGGGAAGGTAACATTGTCTATTCTCATTTTCCAAGACCTCGTTTTTGTCCCTATCATTCTACTTATGCCCTTACTATCGGGTAATGAAAATTCATAATATTGGCTATGAATTAGGTTTTTTACTGCTTAAAGGATTAGGGATTATTGCAGGAATATTTGTTGGAGCCCGTTGGATTTTTCCCCCGCTACTTTATCAAATAGCCCGTCGGCGCAACCGGGAATTATTTCTTATTAGTATCATCGTCATTTGTCTGTTTATTGCATGGTTTACTTCACAATTAGGCTTATCCTTGGCACTGGGAGCTTTCTTAGCCGGGCTTATTATATCAGAGTCCCCTTATAGTTATCAAGCTCTGAGCCATATTCTTCCCTTCCGCGATATTTTTGCCAATTTCTTTTTTATTTCCATAGGTATGTTATTAGATCTGCATTTCTTTATTGAACATCCCCTTCTTTTCCTTGGTATAACTTTTAGTATATTATTAATTAAAACACTTTGCTGTACCGGCGCTGTATTATTGTTAAAAGCGCCGTTGCGCATTTCATTAATAACCGGTATAATGCTGAGTCAAGTAGGTGAGTTTTCCTTTATTTTATCTACCGTAGGGCAAGACCTGGCGCTAATACAAGACTTTACCTACCAAACCTTTTTAGCTGTATCAATATTTTCCATGTCGGTGCCCCCCCTTTGATCAAAGGAGGGCCTCAACTGACAGATTTTTTGCTTTATCCTTTCCCCGAACGATTTCTTCAATCTCATGCCTCACCTCAACAAATACCACAAACAGATTTCGACCTCCGGGACCATTTGGTTATCATCGGCTATGGGTTGAACGGTCGCCATGTAGCCTGGACTGCACATCAAGTGGATATCCCTTACCTAATTATAGAAATGAACCCCGATACTGTGGAAGAAGAATTAGCCAAAGGGACTTCTATCATATATGGGGATGCGACTTCACCAGCTGTTTTGGAAAAAGCTCATATACACCAAGCCCGATTAGTAATGATCGCCATACCGGATGCTACTGCTACTCGCCATATTTTGCAAACCTTAGCGGCAGAAGTCCCCCACTTACATACCATAGTAAGAACCCATTATACATCCGAAGTACAGCCCCTCTATGAACTTGGTGCTGACGAGGTGATCGCAGAAGATTTTGAAACATCTATTGAAATATTTACTCGTGTCCTCCACCGTTATTTCGTACCTCAACAAACAATAGAACTATTAAGTCAAAAAATTCGTAACGAAGGGTATCAAATGCTACGACATCCCACTACCAGTCAAAAAAGCTTGGATATCCTCAAAAATTATAACTTTAAAGAATATATAATCAACTATAAAGTAGCTGCTGGGGCTACAGCTACCCAACAAAGCGTAAAAGATCTCAAATTACGGCAAGATTATAATGTCACCTTGTTAGGTATTCAACGGGATGATACGATGATCACAAATATTACACCTGATACACTGATACAAGCTGAAGATAACGTCATACTTTTCGGAGCTTTTCCTGCTATTCATGAGATACGCGAAGTTTTTCAATAACATAATCGCACTGTCATAAAGGGCTGGGCCGGTGATAAATCGTTTTTGTGAACTTGCCACTTTGTATTCAAAGACAAATGACTTTATATTATTTTTACTCCCATAACACAAATATCATCGATCTGTTCTTCCTCATTTTGAGCCATCCAATTTTCAATAGTTTCATTGAGTTGACTTTTTTGTTCCGGCATAGCGGTGGAATACAAATCCATAAGTAAGCGTTTAAAACGTTTGTACATAAACTTTTTCCCTTTCGGTCCGCCAAATTGATCGGGGAACCCATCACTAAATTGATATAATCTATCCTGAGGAAGTAATTGAAACGTATTATTGGTAAAAGGAGCAGGATTAGCTGTATAACCTATGGGTTGCTTATCAGGTCCTAATTCAAATAATCGGTTACCCTCATGTGTGACTTGCCGTTTACAAGAAATATCCAAAGCGGTACGCTCGTTAGACCGGATCACATACAGGGGATTATTAGCGCCGGCCCATTGAGCTTTATAGGTGGATAAGTTGACGCGGAGTAAAGAGATATCCATACCGTCACGCAACCGCCAACTTCCGTTTTCTGCGGTATTTTCTCCCAACTCTTTTATAAAACGATCTCTAAGTTGATCAAGTATCTCAGCAGGGGTTATTTGCCCGGGTTTAGAAGTAATCTCATTTAAATAAGCTGTACCCAGCATTGTCAAAAATGCACCCGGCACTCCATGCCCCGTACAATCCGCCACAGCAATATACCATTCTTTCCCCTTTTTAATACTCCAATGAAAATCTCCACTAACAGTAGCCTGCGGTTTCAGTAATACAAAATGGGGCGGCAAAGTAGTGCTTACATGGTCCTCTTCTTTTAATAATGCTTGTTGAATATTTTTTGCATAATTAATACTATCGGTTATCTCTTTATTTTTTGTTTCCAAAACTGATCTATGCTTATCGATCACGCCTTTTTGATACTGAATAACCCGGAAACGATTATACAATATGGCGGCAAAAACAAGTACTAACAACAAAACGCCTCCTGTCCCCCACAATAACATGCGATTATATTTTAATTGAGCCCGTTGAACCTTTTTCTCCTCTTCCAACTCCTCTATGCGTTTTTGGCGCTTCACTTTTTCGTATTTGGCTTCCAGCTCTGCCATTTTCTCTTGACTCTTCAAACTATGAGCGCTATCCTGTAAGTCAGCATATCTTTTATAGTAGTATAAGGCACTATCGGTATGTCCTATTTTTTTATAACTATGGGAGAGTTTCTTAAAGGATTTATACCTTTGAGTTAACGCCCCGATCGTATCTGCAATGAATGATACTCGTTTATAAAAGGGAATGGCTTTTTCAAATTGTTTCTTATAAAAAAGTATATTACCAAGGCCCATCAAAGAATAAGTCAGCTCTCCCGGTAAGTTTAAACTTTTATGGAGTTGAAAGGCCTTCTTTTGATAATAATAAGCCGAATCTAATAAATGAATGTCCTTAAAATGAGGGGGGACTTCTGAGGCAGTAGAATTACCAGGATGAAGGGTATCTTCTTTATATATTTGAGTAAATATACTCCCTATATTACTGTATGATTCCGCTATATCTTTTTTATTGCCTATTTCCTTTCGTAAACGTAAACTCTTCCGGTAGTATGAGAGGGCTTGTAAAAATTGATCTTGCCCTTGATGCACCACCCCCAGGTTATTGTAGGTTAAAGCAATCCCATACTTATTATCTAACTCCTTTTGTAAGGTTAAGCTTTTTTTATAGTACTTTTTAGCCTTTTTATTATGACTTTGGCGCTCATGGATAATGCCTATATTATTATAGGTGAGAGCCTGGCTCCTTTTCTGACCTAACTTTTTTTGCAGTCTTAAGGCTTTATGAAAGAACTCCAATGCTTTATCATGCTCCCCTTTTTTCCAAAAGATAAGACCCAAGTTACCATAACAGTCCCCGATTCCTTTTTCATCATCTATGGACCGATAAATCTTTAATGCCTTGTTATAATAGTTTACGGCCTTATCATAATGACTTTTGTAATCACTGATTATACCTAAGTTAGTTAATGCTTCGGCTTGAATATTTTTCAAACCTGACTGGCGAGCTTTTTGACGAACCTTATCAGCTATGCTTTTTGCCTTACTATATTGACCGGCCTTCCAATAATATTCACTTATGGTATTACTAATTTTAAGGCGTACCGAATCAGCGGAAGTACTTTTTTTTACCTGTTGAAGCGAATCAAGTTTATGTTGTTGAGGAAGGGGAGGAACGGTATCCGAAGAGGCTTGATAAAACAAGAAAAAGCACCCTACTACAACCAATAGTTTTTGTAAATGCCTGCCCATAAAGGTATTATGATCAATATTATTTTATAAAATATTAAACAATATAAAAAATATCTACCAGTTAGGGGAAGAAGCCAACCGATTTTCAACAACTATTTGGCAAGAAAAGCCAATAAACTCATCCTTATTGGACAAACCATTTTTAAAAGTTCAAGTCAACGGGTTTTTGATAAATAAAAATTATTCAATAAATTCAAAGCCTTAATATGATTCAATACACATAAATATTTTACTATTCGAAATAACAAATATTAACGTATGAAACGATTGTTCGCTTCTTTATCAGCAGTTTTTTTGTTTATCATTTCAGTAAATGCTCAAGATTCTTATACTCAAGCTATACGCATCAATCCCGTTCGCTTAGCGACGGGGACTTTCCAATTGGAGTTTGAGCAAGAGCTCACTGAAAATTTTACTGCCAGTTTTATGGGGTTAGGTACATATGCTGTCGATAACGGATTAGGTGGATGGTACGTCAATACGTTAAAGCGTGATTTTACCACTGAGAATATTGCTTATGAACCCAAAATCATGTCGGGGCTGGGTTTGATCACCCAAGGACGGTATTACTTATATAATTCACTGGACGCTCCCAAAGGTATATATGCCGGTCCTCATCTGATGTATCGCCAACTTTGGATCACTTCAACTGCCAATGTATCTAATACCACTCGTTCTATTACAGATCCCCTTGGTATATTCGCCGGGGGATTAATTGTAGGGGTACAACTCCCTATCGTCTCAAAGGTTGTATTTGATGTTTGGGCCGGTCCTGTAATGCGCGTGAGCAGTTATGCTGCCGAGGAAGGCGTATCTCATTACAATCATTGGATAGCCATTGATCACACTGGTATCACCCTTAACTTTGGAGTAAGTATCGGGTTAATACGTTAAACCCAACCGTTGCCTCAGTAGCTAGCATTAAAAATTAACTCGTAACATTACATCCCATTTATCAGGTAAAGCTGAGGAAGACTGACCACTATTCAAAAGGGGTTCTCGTTGATTTTCTTTATAAGAGATAGGAGCATATCCGGCTGAAAACCGAAGTTTTGCCCAATAGGCGAGATTAATATCAAAACGTAGCCCTACATCATAAGTAATAACCGGTAAAAAACGAAAACCGGCATAGGGAGAGAGATGAAAGTCTCGCAAGAGATAAAACATTTTGCTTACACCCAGCTCCATACCATAAATATCTTCGTCTCCTGTTATAGAAGAAATGGTATATCCGATATCCTGATAAGCAAAAAAGCCCGTAGTAAAGCCCATCCATCGACTCAGTCGTACTTCCCACCGGAAATTCATATAATGTTCTCCATGATATAACCAACCGGCTGATAATGAGAGGCCTGCATCATTTCTCTCTTTAATTAACATCCCTTTACCCAGCGGTTGTCCATAGGTTTGGACAAAGGTAGAAGGAGGTGTATTACCGGTGGACATCGTATCATTTTCTGTTATATCAGTAGTAGCCCGTAACACTCCACGCATTACTTGCGTTTTTTTACCTTCTTTCATTACATTTTCATATACATAGTAACGTTTATCTGTGACTACTCCTTGTTTCGTTCCCATTTTAGCATAACCATAGAAATAAGGAAAATAATCAGCTTCAAACAGGGAGGTTGCAGCTTCATCAAAACGGTCGGTTTCCCCCGTAACATTAACCTTGCGCTCCAGACAGGTGTTAGCACTTTCAAATATTTGTTGGGGAATACGCAAAAACTTTTCTTTTTTTGTCAAATCTTTATCAGAAGAGAAAGCCTCTTTAAAACTCTGCGCTGATTCTGTACTAAATCCGCAATCATTAACTAATTTTAAATCATATTTCATCTTTTTACGAGCAGCAAGGGCCTCTTTTAATGCGCTTCCACTGGTATTCGGTCCTGCCCAGCACTCCGTATAAAATTGATGACTTATCGTATCATTAAAATCCATGTGGTATATAAATACATGCCCCCTCGCTTCAAATCCTTTTTCTTTATCCTCGTTTGAATTTTCTTTATCACTTTCTTGACGTAAGGTTTTATTAGATTTTAAATGATCAAAATGAAAAGCCATAATATAATTAGAGTTCATAATATCATTGACCCATTTAACATCCTGTGCTCCTTGTGCCAGCCCCTTAGCAGAAGCTTTTAATTGTTTTACTTCAGCATCTGTCAAATTATATTTTACGCGATCCACTAAAGATTGCATCGAATACCGACCACTACTATCGGCATCAAAAATAATATCCATTATTTTTTGTGGAATACCCTTTTCATGAATCTCTTCTCGTACCGGTGTATCATCATAGCCTTTTCCTAATTGCATCGTCAAGGCAGGCATATCTTCTTTAATAATGATAGGATCATTTAATCGATTATCGTCCATACTGGTAGGTAATTGCAACTGTTCCCTGGCAGCTTGAAAAGCCTCCCGCAGAGAGGAAAAATCCTCCGGAAAGTCACTGTCTTCAGACATAATAAAGATGGGCGTCACTCCTTTTCGCGTATATTCCGCATCTACTTTTTGGGAAAAAGTATTCGATACATACAATCCAATCATAACGGTAACCAATAATAAATGCGATAAACCTGATTTTATAATTGAAACTACTTTCATACTAATTGCTGTATTTTTAATTCAATTGTTAAAAGTTTATTCTAAGCATTACTTCCCATTTATACCATCTTCTTGATAAATGGAAGGGGTTCGTTGCCCCCGGCTCATATTTTGGCCAATGAGAAGCTACTTTTTCACTAATAGTCGATCCAAAGAGAGATTGCTCCGACACATAGTATAAGGGGGAAATACCTACGGTACCTCCCAATTTTAACCAATG
>CAZIGO010000030.1:8680-18437 GCA_964538595.1 uncultured Chitinophagales bacterium
GTTATGTTATAGCGTAATCGACTTCCGAGATCTATCGTCCATAATTGATCATTATATAAGTGGGGCAGCTCTTCTTCCAGATATTCATGTAAGCTGCCGGTAAAACGAGCTTCTTCCACTCTGATACCGAAATAAGGAGCGACATGGAAAAATTTAAGGAAGTAAAGTTCTTTACTGATTCCTCCTTCATAAGAACGTATTTCTACATCTACATCAAGTTGCTCTTTTTGTTCTTCTTTGATAACTGTTATCTCCTCTTTGGGGAAACCCGTCACTTCCTTCAAATCCATCGCCCAATCCCCGTACAAATGCCAGCTCGGACCTAATTGAAGCGATTTACTGATACGATACTCCAACCGAACATTCCAATAATGATTACCCTGTTGAAGATAACCGGTAGATAATGCAAACCCGGCATCAGGATGTTGTTCTATCAACATACCCCTTCCCAGTCCCCAGCCTGCGGTTTGTAGAAATTTAGAAGGTTCCATATTACCAGTTGCTATGGTATCGTTATCTACGATTTGTTGAGTAGCTCTTAATACTCCTTTACGTTGCTTGGTTATCCCATTTTTACCGGACACATATTCATATACAAAATAACGTTCATCCGGTTGTAACCCTTCTTTAGTTCCTATCTTCGACCATGCATATGACACAGGAAAAGACTTATATTTAAAGAGGGAGGCTCTTACTTTAAAGGAAGTTACTTTTTTTTCTATTAGCCGTAACGCTTTTTCCAACGCTTTTTGAGGGAGTTTATTAAACAACTGGCTATATTCCTCTTCTTCCAGGTCATTTTCCATTTTTTGGGCCGACACCTTAAAGTGGTAAATATTAATTTTTTCCCACGGGTATTGCATTTCCCGGCGAGCTTGGAGTGCTGTTTCCAGTTCTTTTTCAGAGGACTGATCCCCGGCCCAACAGCGATCATAAAATACCGCCCGCAAGGAATCATTAAAATCCAAGCGATATAAATAAGCACTAACCAAGGCTTCATACCCCCTAAACAATCCTTCTTCCTTTTCCCCTTTTCCCGCTTTAGGATTTATGCGTTGGACATCATGGAAGTAAAATCCTATCAAATAATTGGAGGTCAATATTTTATCGGCCCATTTTATATCTTGAGCTCCCTGTTCTAACCCTTTATAGGAGGCCTTGAGTCGAGTTGCTTGTGCATCCGTTAAATTGTACTTGGCCCGTTTAAATAAAACATCCATGGAATAGCGACCTGCGCTATCTTTATCATATAACCGATTAATTACAGATTGAGCGATGGATTGTTTTTGTAATTTTGAGCGTACTTTAGCCTCGTAGTGAGGTTGACTTAACTTTTTCAATGCCTGCTTAGAAACTTGAGTGGCCAGTTGTTGTTGTGCTGATTTGACAATCTGCTTGCCTAATTGATTTCCAAGGGAATTGACTTCTTCCTCTTCATTTTCTTTATCTTTATTAGAATTTTCCTCTTCCTTTTTTGCCGTTCGTTTCGGCAAATTGACGACGGGTAAGGACAGTGGAACCCGAGAAGAAGCAATGCTGTTATTATCAAATTTTCGGGGTATTTTGATATTGTGGAAAGCCCGCTCCAAATCATAAGGATAGCTAATAGTGTCGTTAAAGAAAAGCACAGGGGTAAGACCGATACGATTATAAGGAGGAGCAAAACTTGCTTTCTCTTGTCCCTCGGTCCAAAAAGTAACGAAAAAAAATGTGGCGAATAATAGTCCTTTTATTAGCCACTTCAATAGCATTTAACGAGTATTTAAGAAACGGATATCCACTTGTTCGTCGGGTTGGTTTTTAGCAAAAGCTAAGGCTATCTCCCGTGCAGCTTCCACTTTTAACTTCTTGATCTCGGCCTCTGTTTTATATTTCATGATACGCTCATCTTCCATTTTATTAGCCAATTTTTTGGCTTTTTTACTACACTCACTATCCGACGGGATAAGGGCTAAACGTTTCGCTGCTTTCTCCATATTACCCGCTCCATGAGCAGCTTGAGCAGCAGACAATAATTTAGAGCACTTGACTTTTTGGTATTGATTGAATATTTCTTCAATTTTATCCAATGCACTTTGACGACAATTCGCTTCAGCGGGTATGCCATACAGCATACTAAACGCCAGCTTAAACTTTTCCATTTCGGCATTGCTCACTGCTTTATTAATAATCTTATCGCACTTACTGTCATAATATTGTATAATCTTTTCTTTAGCCGTGTTAATAAAATTTTCCACTTTTTTATTATGAGTATCCAAATTTTTAATGGCCTCACTGAGTGCTTCATTTTTATTATCGCCCACTCCACTTGTTTTAAACGCCTTGGTAGCAAAGGTAGTTTTTGATTCTGCATTGGCTATTTTCAATATAACTTCCAACTTAGCCAACGTTCGGCGGCCACCCCCCATGGTTTCATAATCATCAATTAAAACCGTAGGAACCATCACAAAGTCGGGATTAAAGTTGGAACCCCCTATTCCATAATGACTGGCCATTTGTTCTACCCGGGCCTGCAAGGCAGTGCGGTCACGCTCGTTAAAATCGTCTTGTAAAGCAGGGACTATAATATTAAGCGCGATCCCTGATGTCTTATCATCTTGTTGAACGGAAATACCCGAAACAAGCAAAAAAGCAGCAATAATACCGAATAAAAAGTTCCAATATCTCATAAATACATCATTTATTCACCTGTAATTGTTAAAGTAGCCTCTCCTAACCCAATACCGGTCACATCAATTTTATGTTTATTTAAAGCATCACACTTTTCAGCTACCATAGATTTAATCTTTTGGGCAAAGTCAGTCCCATTCATGGCCACTTTTGTTTTAGAGTCGCCGAAAGCCGATTCCCGTTCATAATACATAGGAATACGAATCATATCAAAGTTAAGATGATTAGTCGTTTGTGTTCCGATACGATAAGATTGGTTGACAGACTCATCCTGTTTTTGAAAGTATATAATAGCATCTTCAAACATTTGCCCGATCTGAAATTTTTGAGAGGAGCTACAATAATCTTTAAGAGTTAGTGGACTGCTCTCTGCTACTTTAACCCGCATCCTAATCTTTCGTCCGTTTTGATTAAGATCATTAAAATACTCTTGCATTTGAGATTGTAAGTTAGTGACGTTATTTAAAACAGCCTCTTCTAACAATACATTCAAATTGCCACTATTCTTGGGCCCTGTTCCGCTTGCCGCTCCTACTTGTTCAGCTAAGTAAGGATCGACAGCTGATAGTTGAAAAGTAACTTGTTTATAAGGGCCTTTTTCTTCTACTTCCCAGTTCAAATACAAAATAATATCTGCTTTGGCCTGGCGCAATAATTGTTCTTTTAGTGTTGACTTCGTTCCCCGACCTCCTTCTTCAGCAGCATCCAAGCTTTTCTCATCTTCGATATTCTTCAATTTTTGTTCCATATCACGGAGGGGAAATCCTCGATCGCTAAAAATTTCACCGATTTTATCAATAGCTAAACCGACATCCTGGCTTTCCTGAAAAGCTTGTTGATAATCGGGTGCTTTTGTCTTTTCCCCAGTCTCCGGATCTTCGTATGTATCATAATAGCCATGTTCTATACACCAATTATCGGAGGGCATCACCATGATTGTCGGTTGTTTTTTGCTCACCTGAGCAATTAAACTCCCTCCTCCTATAATCAAACAGCATAGTAGCGATAGGATAGATTGTACTTTCATGTTTAACTATTTTTCTTTGTTATTGAAATTATTTTGAAACTATAAGCCAAATTCTTTGACTATACCATCTTGCTCCAAGCGTTTACGTAATTGCTTATGATTAACGGAAACCGTAATACCCACTTTATATCCTCCTTCTACTTTAACACGATCATTGGCACTAATAGAGCCATCACTAGATCGCTCTACGTACAAACGATAGTCCGCACTTTGTTTCCCATATCTCAACCCTCCTTTTGAACGCATGCGTTTTTTCAATAATTCTACACCAAAGAATTCTTTAAAGTAATCAGAATGTTCCTCTTGGGCTTGAGCGGGATTTTTTACTAACGGATCTTCTACATTAGTGCCGGGAATGCCTTTAAACAATACAGCATGCACCGCATCCATCTTAGCTCGCTCTACCGCTTCTTCCACATCTTCCCCGTAGGAATACACTTTAAACATTACTGTACCTTGCTCGCCTTGTTCAAGGGCCTCTGTTTCATATTTATACGTTAATTTTTTATTACATTGCCAGGAAAGCGCGGCGACCAGCAAAAGCAATACCGGGAATTTTATCTTTGAATTTAACATATAACAAGATTTGTTTTTTACGGTTTCATAAAGACTTCCTAAATATATAAAACCCATGTCATTCTACAAAATCTTTTTTTATAATAGTTATAGATATAACCACTTAAAATAACCTATTGGCTTAAACACCAATGATTTATACTATTAACTATTGTTACATATTCTTTAAAAATTGAACCAATGTCTTCAAACGATTCCCGTCAATTTCCCGGTCAACAACCGAAACAATATTGGAAAAAACACCTCACTGATCTGCAATTCAAAGTTACTCGTGAAGGGGGTACGGAACCGGCGTTCAGTGGGAAGTATTACCATCACAAAGCGTCAGGTTACTACCATTGTATTTGTTGTGACCAGCCGTTATTTTCCTCAAAAACCAAATATGACTCCGGCAGTGGCTGGCCCAGTTTTTATGCACCTGTGGCAGAAGACAATATATCTACCCGCCTGGACGATCGTTTAGGAATGAAACGTAAAGAAGTAGTGTGTCGATATTGCGGTGCCCATTTAGGTCACGTCTTCAATGATGGTCCAAAACCGACGGGGAAACGCTTTTGCATTAATTCGGCAGCGCTGCAATTTCACCCAAAAACCGATTAATTGGCTTGCTCTTTAATGGCTTCGACAACTTCCGGATTCAATAATGTAGTAGTATCTCCAAAGTCTTCCTCCCCTTTGGCAATTTTACGCAATATGCGCCGCATAATTTTACCAGAACGGGTTTTGGGTAAATCATCAACAAATTGAATCTTATCCGGTTTAGCTATTGGACCAATAATCTCCCGAACTTTAGCCACGATCTGTTCTTTAAAAGCTGCCTCATCATCAGGGGCTTCAAACGATTTAACAAAAGCATAAATTCCTTGTCCTTTAATATCATGGGGGAATCCGACAACCGCCGTTTCGGTTACATTCTCACATTCATCAATGGCATTTTCCACTTCGGCCGTTCCGATGCGATGACCGGATACATTGAGCACATCATCAATCCGGCCCGTAATTCGATAATAACCGTCTTCATCTCTATAACATGCATCACCAGTAAAATACTTACCCGGATAATCACTATAATATGTTTTAATAAAGCGTTCATGATTGCCATATATGGTACGTGCCTGGAAAGGCCAGGATTTTTCGATACAGAGACTTCCTTTTACATCATTACCCTCTAATATTTCTCCTTCATCATCCACTAATACGGGTTTTACACCAGGTAAGGGGAGGGTGGCATAAGTGGGCTTTAATGGCGTAACACCTGCAATAGGAGAGATCATAATACCTCCTGTTTCCGTTTGCCACCATGTATCGACGATAGGGCAACGACCTTTCCCGATATGCTTATGATACCATTGCCAAGCCTCTTCGTTAATAGGCTCTCCGACGGTACCCAATACCTTTAATGAACTCAAATCTTTATCTTTTATAAAGTCAAGACTTTTTGCCTGTAATGCCCGGATAGCAGTAGGGGCCGTATAAAATTGGTTTACCTTATACTTATCTACAATATCCCATAAGCGACCGGGGTCGGGGTAGGTAGGAGTGCCTTCATACATCACTGTGGTGGCTCCACATAACAAGGGCCCGTATACGATATAGGAATGCCCGGTAATCCAACCGATATCAGCGGTACACCAATATATATCCTCCTCTTCATACTGAAATACATTTTTAAAGGTATAAGCGGTACCGACCATATAACCACCTATCGTATGAACCACTCCCTTGGGCTTCCCGGTAGACCCCGAAGTATATAAAATAAACAGGGGGTCTTCGGCATTCATAACTTCAGCTTCATTTTCTGACGAAACCTCCTCTAATTCATCATGCCACCAACTATCTCTTCCCTCTTCCATATGAATATCATTACCCGTTCGTTTCAACACAATACATTTCTCAATATTACCACTCTTTTGCATCGCTTCATCAGAAATATCTTTCAACCGTACTTCCTTTTTACCCCGCATAACACTATCCGTCGTCAATAATATTTTACAATCCGCATCATCTATACGCTGAGCAAGCGCTTGAGCAGAAAACCCTCCAAAAACTACAGAATGAATAGCTCCTATCCGGGCACAAGCTAATACAGCAAATGCCAGCTCCGGCACCATCGGCATATATATACAAACCCGATCTCCCTTTTCAACTCCATTATTTAGTAATACATTAGCAAACCGACACACTTCTTGATGAAGTTCTTCGTAAGTAAACTCTCTATTGGGTTCATCGGGGTCATTAGGCTCCCATATAATAGCCTTTTTGTCCCCCCGTTCTTCCAAATGCCGATCTAAACAATTTTCAGTGATATTGAGTTGCCCCCCCTCGAACCATTTAAAGTTGGCATTTTGAAAATCCGCCGAACAAACTTGATCCCATTTTTGATGCCACTCAAAATGGTCAGCTATATCAGCCCAAAAAGACTCGGGATTCTCAATACTCTTTTTATATATCTTTTCATATTCGTCAAATGAATTAATCATCGGGAGCATAAAGAAAGGGGTTCAATGAATAAAAAACACTTCGTATTAACCAAATATAACTGTTTCTACTGAAAGCAGAAAGAGTTGTATTTAATTTTTTGTCATTGCTTTTTTATATACACAATTTCTTATGCACTTAAGGGACTATTCCCTAGGATCCCCGTTTAGCAACGTATATTGGTTACGTTATTTTTTAACGCTGAACTTCTTTCAAAATTTTTGCTTGTGATGGAAAAATATTTTGCCGAATAGCAGCAACACGAAGCATTGAAAAAAACTTCTTTGAACAGGGTAATTCATTTATTATTTATCCCGCTTCCTTTTCCTCTTTTAAAGGAGGGGAACAATAATCCTCCTCTTCCCATACGGCTTTTCCATCATCACGTTGTCGGGCATACTCCAGGGAATAGGATAATGCTTCTCCGAAGGGTTTCAATGAACGGAAGGTATTATTTTGTAGCTTTTCCCATAACGACGGCAACTTATCCTTTTTAGGCTGTGCGGTTACCAAATAATGGGCCATCTTACTGCTTTTTTAACTCCTTAGTACAAATAATTGACTTAAAATATACCGACCGTCGAATAGATGACATTGTTAAAATAATAATATATCTATATTTGTTAATAAACAAAAATCACTCCCTGCTATCAGCCGATATGTTCCATCAACATCTAAGTACAATTTTTTCTTGTTCTTACACTATTAAATCAAATAATTACTAATTCTAATCCATCCCTTGATAAAAAGGATATACAACGCCCTGTACCCCATATCATTAAATATAAAAAATAATGAGAGAAGTAAAATATAAATAACTTTTTTCAACCTTGAAATAATAACTTACATTAGTGCGTTTTTGTAACGCGTTGTTACACGGAATTTAAGCGGTAGTTGATTGAACACTTTCTCATTCAGAACAATTCACTATGCTTACAACAGAGATCATAAATGTTAAAAAGTTGAAAAAGGCTGCTAATGTCATCCGAGCGTTAAACCATCAATTACGTCAAGAATTGCTTCGATTCATTAGCAGTAACGAACCCGTTATGGTAAGTGAAATCTATAAAACTCTTGACATAGAGCAATCCGTCTGCTCACAACACCTCAGTATTTTACGGCAATCTAATATCGTACAATCAAAACGGAAAGGCCGTAAAAAGCTGTATTACGTAGATCATGACCGTCTTTCTCATATCATGAAGAGCATCAAATCCTTATAATCAGCAGAACGGTGGTTTTTTACAAGGTATTCGCTAAATATAAATTGCCCTGTAGCTCTAAAAGACTACAGGAGCGATACCTTTTTAAAAGTTTAACAGCGTAATAAGGGAGTGTAAATACTTTAACTATCTGCGCCATGAGCGCTTTCTATGTTCCCATTATTACCCTAGCAACACGAATACTCAAGGTTTGTAAACAATTATTTACCAGGAAGGGAAGAAAAAAGTCAAAAGTCCTGCCACGGGGCTGAAGAGTTTTCTTTCATCATTAATAAGTTGATCACACCAATCAATGTTGAACGCGAAATATTTTTCGAGTAACATTGTGCTCCTGGCCTTGGACCGAAACAAAATAAATACCTTTTTTCATCGATATACCAGATAAGTTCACCGTATTTGCTCCTTTCACCAGCTGGAATCGAGCTTTATCAACTCGTTGTCCTTTTAGATTATATAGATGGACTACAGCCTTTTGTGGGCGGGGAGAATAGAGGTGTAACTTTACTACTTCATTACTTAAAACTCGATACTTTTCAAGCACTAGTGACTTATTGTTAGAAGTTTTACTACCCGAAACAGCTATGGTTTGATAACTGTGCACCGTTCCATCATAATCAACTTGTTGAAGCCGATAATAGTAGGGGAAACTGCCTGTGGAGGGTATTCCGTCCACATACTTATAGGATTGAACAGTTTGACTATTCCCATTTCCCGGTATTGTAGCAATAGATCGAAATTGATCTCCGTTTAAAGAACGTAAAATCCGAAAGTAGTCATTGTTTTGTTCAGTGCTGGTTCGCCAATTCAAAACAATTTCTTGATTTTGCACAGCACCCGTAAAATCAATCAATGTAATAGGTAAAGTGGAAGGCTGCTGACACTCATCTCCGTCATGGCATCCACTGGAAAGATCGCCATCGGCTTCCAATCCTTCAGCGCAAATTTCATCCGGATAACCATCGGTTGTGATGGTTAGTGATTGGCAATAACTGTTTGCACTTCCACAGGTGTCTTGAATACAAGCACAATCTTCCGACCCATCAGGATCATCATATACAACTTGTGTATTCGTGCTAGAGCTAGGTTCATAAGCCTCCCCTGTATTATCGCAAGTAACAGAGGAGGACCAAGCATCCAATGTAGCACTCCCCCCTGATACTACTAAGGACCATTTTTTAGTATCATCCTGGCCTCCTGTATTTGTTGGCCCGGGCGGTCCTTCATATCCCGCCCCTATACAAACTGTCAAATCAAATGTGTAAGTCCCATCCCCATTATCTGTAACATTATCGATAGACAGGGAAGAATAGTTACAAGCTTGGAGAGGAGTTGGATACCATGAAGTTACTCCAAATGTCAATAAAATTACAATACAGTACTTGTACCACTTCATCGTTTAAAATTTTTATTGAGTGAGATACTGCCTATTTCTTGTAGGCGGTCAATCTTTTTTAGATTGAATTCAAAAGGACTCTACCATATATTTCTTTTGCCCTTTGATTTTCATTATTCTTTTGTTAATAATGTGGTGGGTGGTCGTCACTGTGGTGGAACTTTCTAATAAATTACAAAATTTTTTTGTTTTGTAAAACTTTTTACCTTATTTCTTTTACATAATGGCCAATTATTCAATAAGTGATATGGAAAACATAAGTGGCGTCAAAGCCTCCACTTTACGCATGTGGGAATGGCGTTACAGTATATTACGCCCTCACCGGACTTCCACCAATATTCGATATTATGACGACCGCCAACTCAAAAAACTTCTCAATATCGTTATTCT
>CAZIGO010000031.1:0-18041 GCA_964538595.1 uncultured Chitinophagales bacterium
AAGGCGGGTTAAATCAATAGGAAAGCCATAAGTATCATACAATTCAAACGCTTTATGACCGGGAATTGTATTGTTATTTTCCTTTGATAACTTCTTTTGGATCTGTTGCAACCGTTGTAGTCCCTCTTCTAAAGTTTGGAGAAAGGAGCTTTCTTCTTCTTTAATAACATTTTGAATGAGCGCTGCTTCCTCTTTTATTTCGGGAAAGATTGCTTCATATTGTTCCACTAATACGGGGACGAGTTGATAAAGTAGCGGTTCTTTATAATTTAAGTGACTATAAGCGAACCGGACGGCACGTCGTAAAATACGCCGGATAACGTAACCAGGCCCTTCTCGATATGGTAATTGACCGTCAGCAATAGCAAAGCTGATGGCCCTGATATGGTCTACTAATACCCTTATAGCAGTATCCGTAGAAGAATTTTCTCCATAATTCACGCCTGTTATATCTTCAACGGACTGAATAAGTGATTGGAAGATGTCTGTAGCATAGGTGCCTTCTTTCCCTTGCAAAACCATACACAGTCGCTCAAATCCCATGCCTGTATCTACATGTTTTTTCGGTAGAGATGCGAGACTGCCATCATTTTTACGGTTCAATTCCATAAACACTAAATTCCAAAGTTCCACCACTTGGGGATGATCAGCATTGACGAGGGAAGCGCCCTTTTTTTTGTCGCGTTTTTCAGCCGGACGTACGTCTACATGTATTTCGGAGCAAGGACCACAGGGGCCGGTGTCTCCCATCTCCCAAAAATTTTCATCTTTACCAAACCATAAGAGCTGTTGGTCCGGTATGATCGATTGCCAAATCTCATAAGCTTCCTTATCAGCGGGCAGGTTATCCGCTTTATCTCCTTTAAAAATAGTAACATATAAGCGTTCCGGGGGGATTTGGTACCCCTCGGTAAGTAATTCCCAAGCCCATTGGATAGCTTCTTTTTTGAAGTAATCCCCAAATGACCAATTTCCCAACATCTCAAAAAAGGTGTGGTGATATACATCAGTGCCTACTTCTTCCAGGTCATTGTGTTTGCCGGATACGCGTAAGCACTTTTGGGTGTTGGCTATGCGGGGGTGGGGGGGAGAACGATGATCCAGGAAAATATCTTTGAACTGGTTCATACCTGCATTGGCAAACATAAGAGAGGGATCATTTTTTAGTACGACAGGGCCGGAAGAAACGATTTTATGATCCTTCTTGTTAAAAAAATCAAAAAATTGTTGTCGTATGGCATTAGCCGATTTGTCAGTGATAGTTACAGGCATTGAAATGATTTGATTTAGCAGTAAAAAGTAGTATTCTAGAGTATATGAGATTAAAAAAATTCAACCAGTTGTTGGAACTACTTAAAATATTTCCTAATTTTGCTAACCTTATTCTTAAAAATACGTAAAAAGTAATAAACGCGAAAGATAAGCAATAGCAGGGATCAGTTAATGTTTTGATACTGTTATTTTTAGGAAATACATTAATTTATGGCGAAGGAGAAATATCGTTTTAATCCACATACGCTACGATATGAAAAAGTGAAGCCCACGCTTTTACAACGGGTTTTCCGTATCATAGGTTTTGTATGTGCTGCTATGGTTAGCGGGTTTCTTTTGTTAGTGGTAGCCTATAGCTTTTTCGATTCTCCCAAAGAGATTATGTTAAAACGGGAGTTAAAAGCGATGAAACTACAGTATAAAAAGCTCAATAAGGACTTACAGCATATGTCACAGGTATTAGATAATCTCGAACAACGGGATGATCGCATATACCGGGTCATTTTTGAAGCAGAACCCATTCCGAATTCAGTGCGGGAAGCCGGTTATGGGGGAGTCAATATGTATCAAAAGTTTGAGACTTACAAAAACGAGGAGTTATTAACAGAAACTACCCAAAAACTGGAAAAGTTAAAGAAACAACTTTATATCCAGTCCAAATCCTATGATGAGCTTACTAAAAAAATGCAGAATAAAGAAGAGATGCTCTCCTCTATTCCGGCTATTCAGCCTATTTATAACAAGGATTTGACACGGGTAGCATCGGGCTTCGGTTATCGTATCGATCCGATATACAAGACGCGTAAGATGCATGAAGGCATTGATTTTACGGCTCCCCGCTCTACTGAAATTTATGCTACAGGAGATGGTAAAGTTGTCGAGACACGTTGGTCTCGAAGTTATGGCCGTTGTATCATTGTTAACCACGGATACGGCTATAAAACTTTATATGCCCATTGTAGTTCCTTCAAAGTAAAAGAAGGGGAACAAGTAGAGCGAGGGGAAGTGATTGGAGAGGTAGGGAGCACGGGAAAGTCTACTGCTCCTCACCTCCATTATGAAGTACGGAAAAATAATAAGCCCATTAACCCTATCAATTATTTTTATAATGACCTTTCGCCCCGTCAATATGAAAAAATGATCAAGATGGCATCTCAACATAATCAGTCCTTCGACTGATTCCCTTTTAATCCCCATAAACCTTCCATAATTATTTCGCCTAAATTGTTAGCCGGGTCACGAAAATAAAAGGATTTTTTCCCTTCCCAGTCCACTTCCTTTTCGATAGGTATTCCTTGATCTTTAAATCGTTGTTTCCATTGGCTATACTGATCTTCACTAACTTCAAAAGCAAAATGGAGGTGGCCTTTCCCATAATGAGGGGGTAATGAGTTCCCGGCTTTGGTCCGTTCCGGGTTGAAACATAAAAATAGGGTATCTCCCACCTGAAAAAACAGGTGACGACCTTTTTGTTCATGTATGAGCGGTAAACCTAATTTTTGTTGGTAGAATGTTTTAGCAGCTGGTAAGTTATTTGTATAGATACATGTTTCTTTTACAGTATTGAAGGTTAATTCCATGCTATTGCGATTTTCTCATTGTTAAGTCAATTGTTAACGATACTAAAATTTCTTATCTTTATTTGAAATTAACAATTTATTATGAGGAAATATGTTTCTATTGGGGGGCTTTTGATGATTATCGTAGGGGTAATGCTAAGTTATTATCCTCCAGTGAAGCAAGGATTTTTCTCTTCTTTTCTTTCCTCTTCTTCAGCTACCGATCGAAAATCTTACCCCACTCATCCTAAGGACGCTGTACAATTTGAATTATTAAGAAAAGCGAATCCTGTTACAATGAAGGTCCCGGAGGCCGGTCCATGGCGAGCTTTTGACAGTTTAGTTCACCAAGGAAAAGTGAATATGAATCAAGGTGTAACTTTTCGCCAGCAAACGAAAGCTGGCCGGTGGTTCCCGGTCAATGACTTTTTTACAACTTTAAGCATTACTGGCTTGACACATGATCCTAATAATCCCGATATTTTTTATTTTTGTACGGGCGAGGGGTGGTACAATTCTGATGCTGTAAGGGGAGGAGGGATTTGGCGTTCATTGGATGCTGGCAAAACCTGGGAGCAATTACCTGCCACGGATAATAATACTTTTTATTGGTGCCAGGATATTCAGGTCGATCCGGATAGTGGGTTTGTTTATGTGGCTACTCGCAATGGGGGATTGCAGCGTTCAACAGATACCGGTAAAACATGGGAGAAAGTATTGGGAAGTGGCCAGGGGGCAGCTACTGATCGGGCCGCTGATATAGAGTTTACGAAATCAGGGGGGATATTTTGTACGATGGGGATTTTTAGTACTGATGGTATCTATTTTTCCTCTTCTGGTGCACCGGGAACATGGAATAAACAGACCAACGGTTTCCCCACCCAGGACATCACTCGTATTGAGGTTGCCACGGCTCCCACAGATGATAGCATTGTTTATGCTGCGGCCGTTGACAATGGTCCCGATAAGTATCATATCAAAGGTTTCTATAAGACCGACAACCGGGGCAAAAAGTGGAACCCTATTTCTATACCAGGGGGAGATAGTACGGCGTTTGCTCGTCGGCAAGGTTGGTATGATCTTATTGTAGAGGTGTCGCCTCAAAACGCCCAAACACTTGTGGCCGGTGGCTTGGACCTGTGGCGTTCTCGTGATGGGGGGCAATCCTGGACACGCTTATCAGATGGACATAATAGGGAAGGTGATGAGAGCTCTTATCAATATGTCCATGTCGATCAACATGAAGTCGTCTTTAAAAACTCAGATACGGTCTATTTTGGTAATGACGGTGGTATTTGGCGGACTGAAAATTTTACCGATAGTATGCCGGATATCTATCATAAGAATCTTACTTACAACGTTACTCAATATTATACCACGGCTATTTATCCCCAGCGGGGCAATGCTACTGTTATTGGGGGTACCCAAGATAATGGCAGTAGTATGTCAACTGATACAGGGGTGAGTGCTTTTGCTCCTATAACAGGAGCGGATGGTTCTTTTTGTGCCTATCATCCTACCCATCCCGATACTTTTTACACCTCTAAACAAAATGGAGTTATATATCGATTTTTAAACGGCCCTGATGGTAACTATACCACAATACAGCCCCCTTATGGAGAAGACTCCATGTTATTTATCAACCCTTTTGTCTTGGATTCGCACGATCCGGATATTATATACTTAGCGAGTGAGTATGGATTATGGCGATTACCACAAGCCAGTAGTGCTAGCAGTTCGCCGGATTGGGAGCGTGCTGGTGCAACAAAGAAATTAGGGACGATCTCAGCGTTGGGGGTAACAAAAAAAGAAGAACATACCGTATTTTTAGGGCGCCAAGTACGTTCTGCTTTTCTTTCACGTAATGTAAAACTTTATCGTATTGATGGGGCCGATACGGCGGGTCCCCATTATGAACCGATTGATGTTGATCCGAATAATCAGTTGCCCAGTGCTTCATTGGTTAATACTTCGGATATTTATGTGGATCCGCAAAACGGAAATCATGTAATAGTTACTTTTTCTAATTATGGTTTGAATAGTGTCTTCGTATCACATAACGCCCTGTCGGATACGGCTACGTGGCAGTCGGTAGAAGGTGATTTGCCGGATATACCGGTTTATAGCGCTGTCTTACATCCTGCAAATAAAAAAGCTTGCTATATAGCCACAGAAATAGGAGTGTTTTATACCAAAAAATTGCAGGCCGATTCTACCGTGTGGCAACCGACAAATAATGGGTTAGCCCATGTACGTACTGATATGCTAAAATTTCGGAAGAAAGATCGTACGTTAGTTGCTGCTACGCATGGCCGTGGGATTTTTACGGGTCAGGTTCCCCCGGATACTGCTCAATATACCATTGAATGGCAGGAGAGAGGACCCAAAAATATAGGAGGACGGACCCGCGCTATTATGATCGACCCCATTGCCTTTAATGGTCGTGAAGTTTGGTCGGCCAGTGTGTCCGGTGGTTTATGGCGTACTCCTAACATAAACAAAATTCCATCGCGCTATCAACAACAACCGCTTGATACTTCCCAAACAGACACTATCGAAAAGGATACATTACCCTACAATCTTACAAACCCTCCATTTTCTTTTAAAGCCATGCCTAATCCCTTTGGTCAGCAGGGACTAACTTTTACTTATTCTATCCCTTATGATGGCCGCATTCAAATGCTTATTTATGACAGAAGTGGACGGCACATGAAAGAATTGATAAATAGAAGAAGAGAAAAAGGACAATATTCTTTACATTGGCAACCTCCTGCTCATTGGAGCGATGGTATTTATTATGCCCAATTACGTATAGGCCATCAACGCCGATGGATCACTTTATTATATTTTAAATCAAAATAAAATTGTACTATGGAGCTTAACAATAAAGTAGCTATTATAACAGGTATCAGTAAAGGAATAGGAAAAGCGACTGCTCAAAAACTATTGGATAAAGGAGCTACAGTGGTCGGATGGGGACGTCATGCTCCTGACTATGATCATGACGACCTACATTTTATTAAAACTGATGTGCGTGATTCGGAAGCGGTTCAACAAGCTTTTGAGAAAACGCAATCTGCTGTAGGAGAAGAAGTCCATATATTGATCAATAATGCCGGAGTAGGTTATAATGCTACTTTTGAAGAAATGGATGAAGAATTGTGGCATAAAATATTTGATGTTAATGTCCATGGTGTGTTTTATTGTACAAAGGCAGTATTGCCCCAGATGAAAGAACAAGAGTTTGGGCATGTTATCAACTTATCCTCCATTGCCGGTAAAACAGGAATACCTGAGATGGTGGCCTATTGTGGCGCTAAACATGCAGTTCGCGGTATTTCACAATCACTGTTTAAAGAAGTACGCGCTTATAATATTAAGGTGAGCTGCTTGTACCCGGGATCCACCAAAACGCACTTTTTTGATAATATTGAAGGGACAGACACCGCTGATTTTATGATGTCGCCGGATACAATTGCCGACACCATTGTATCGGCTCTAACAACGCCCGACAACTTCTTGATGGTAGATTGGGAAATGCGTCCGCTGATCACACCAAAGTATAAAAAATAGCGGAACGACGGTTTTATTTAATGGGGTATATCTGAAAATCCGTGAATTATCTTATTTTTGATACCTGTTCGATAGTAAAAAAATATAATTATGGCAAAACGAGAAATCCAATTACGAGCGGCCATTCGGGAAGCGATGACCGAAGAAATGAAAAATGACGAAGAGATTTTTTTAATGGGTGAAGAAGTGGCGGAGTATAATGGCGCTTATAAAGTAAGTGAAGGAATGCTGGATGAGTTTGGGGAAAAGCGAGTGATCGATACCCCTATCTCTGAGTTAGGATTTGCCGGATTGGGTACGGGGGCGGCTATGCATCAAATGCGGCCTATCATTGAATTTATGACTTTTAATTTTGCCGTTTTGGCGCTTGATCAGATCATCAATTGTGCGGCCAAAATTTATTCGATGTCTGGCGGGCAATTTAATATTCCCATTGTCTTTAGAGGTCCTTCGGGCTCTGCCGGGCAATTAGCAGCTACCCACTCCCAAAGTTTTGAAAATTGGTTGGCCAATATGCCGGGCTTAAAAGTTATCTCTTGTGTCAATCCTTATGATTGTAAAGGGCTTTTGAAATCAGCTATTCGGGATGATGATCCCGTCATGTTCATGGAGTCCGAAGTAATGTATGGAAAAAAAGGAGAAGTACCGGAAAAAGAGTATACGCTCCCTATCGGAGAAGCTCGCGTAAGAAAAGAGGGGGAGGATATAACTTTGGTTACCTTCAACAAAATGATCAAGCCCACGTTAGAGGGAGCCGAAGCCCTTGAGAACGAATATGATGTTTCTACTGAAGTTATTGATTTGCGTACTATACGACCACTCGATTATGAAACAGTTTTAAAATCGGTAATGAAAACAAATCGTATTGTGACGGTGGAGGAATCACATCCTTTCGGTGGTATAGGTAGTGAAATTGGCTATGCCGTACAACGTCATGCTTTTGATTATTTGGATGCGCCGGTAAAACGCGTGACTGGAGCAGATACGCCGTTACATTATGCCCCCAACTTGGTAGATAAATTCTTACCGGATAAATCGGATGTGGTAGATGCTTCTAAACAGGTGTTGTACCTTAATTGATTATCATAAAGAGTTAGTTTGAACCATAGGGCTTGAGGAGTCTTCCCCTAACCCCCCTATGATATAGGTAGAGTTCCATCCTCTCCTGTTGCCTGGTTTTATTTTAGTAGAAGGTAGGCAAACTATGAGTCCAGTTTTTGGTTATGTAATACATTAAGCCAGGAATAATCGTGAACCAGATAACCTATCAAGGTAATACTTTATAAGCTACAACCAAGTCTCCTTTGATAGTCTTCTTACCAGTTTTTATCCGAAGAACAAAGTTACCTGTATTGATATAGTTTTGTTCTGAAAATATTGACGGTTTATTGTTGATAGAAATGAAGCAATCTAAATGGTAATAAAAGCATTAAAGAAGGGAATTATTGGCAACAAGGGGGGGGAAGGATATTAGTGCTTTATTAAAATGAATTAAAAGAGAAGAAAGTGCCCAGGGTGGGACTCGAACCCACACGGACCGTTTTTCGGTCCACAGGATTTTAAGTCCTGCGCGTCTGCCAATTCCGCCACCTGGGCCCAAACTTAATAAGGTTCATAATTTGTATTGTGCTCACTGCTATCTCATAATAGTATGGTTCATCTCCCTCAGTATTTTATTTAGCAGTGGAACTTTCTTTGTTATGATAATGAAACAGAGAAATTCAGGAAGATAAGGGAATTTTAGTGGTGGAACACTAATTAAACTTATTACCTCATAAGCGATAATTAGCAATGGACCCTATCAATTAGCGCGAGTTGCTTAGGGAAGCTAACTATGTTAAAGAACAAGTTTCGAAAAGAGCGGGAAACGGGATTCGAACCCGCGACCTCAACCTTGGCAAGGTTGCGCTCTAGCCGCTGAGCTATTCCCGCTGGTTGTGATTGAAACAGGGAGGTATGTCCCCTGTTTCAACTAATCTCAATTAGGTGCAAATATATGAATTTTCCCCAACGAAAGTAAATACTTATCCTTTTTTTAATGGTAGTTTATCAATTAATAGGGTAGGGAGCAGTAAGTAAAGAGAAAGCCTCAATTTAAAAGTAGAGGAGAGAGATTAGTGTAACATCACTTTGTGAAAAGAACGGGAGCCTAATTGTAAAAAATAGGTGCCTGCGGGGAGAGAGGCGGTGTTAACGATCCCTCTATTCCCTTGTATGTTTATTTTATTTTGTCTTATCAATTGTCCTTGGATATCATATAGTTTGAAAATACGGGGCGAAGCAATTGCATTCATATTTTTTATATACAACTTGTTATGACTGGGGCTAGGATATATATGTATTTTCTGGTCAGTGAATGGCTTTCTCACGGTAATAGTGGAAGAGTAAGTATAACTGCTATCGAAATTGACTTGTTTTAGCCGGTAATAGTTAATACCCGGTGCTGCTGTAGTATCGATAAAATGATATTTGGTGGATGTTATCGTCTGGTGGGCGCCTTTTACTTTACCTAAAGCTTTATAAGGTTGGTCGGGGTTTTTCTTGCGTTGCACCTTAAAATAGGCATTTTTATATTCGGAAGCTGTAGTCCATTGCAACTTTATATTTTGACCTGTTCTTTTCCCTTCAAACGTGACCAATTCAATGGGCAATGCACAATCAGTACAGCCACTACAGGGCGTATTAGTATTACAGTTAAGGTAAATATAATCCAAGTAAAAATCACTACCTTGGTCCCATGCTCCTCCTGTTTTAATGAAAATTTTAACAGAATCGATGTTACATTTGTCAACCCCTGTTAAGGTATTATTAAGTATAGTATCTAAATCTGCTTTATAATTTTGCCAATTGTTTTCAGCTTCTAAATAAATATCAAGGCCGTTATTTGTGCCACTCTTCCAATTGGTAACCTGTCGATGAGGCGGACAATCACACCAGTCACAATAGGAACAGCTGCAACCATCGGAGCCGGAGCAACCCTCATATCGTGTGTAATAATTGATATAACCAATGGGTGTACTGTTACAATTGAGTAAGATGTATTTGACCGAAAGTTTCTGGTCCCGATTAGTGTTGGTGGCTGACAACTTGAATCGACCCTGGAGTTGAAGGTCACAGGTAGGAACCTCTACTTTTTGGTAAAAGCGAGTATGGGCTGCATGACGGTTTCCAAATCCAACATCAGGATCATAAAGACGCAAAGTGTTGCCGGACCAATCTTTATCCAGATTATTGTAATTGAAAGGCCATTCGCTTAGATCATTATCAGTAAAATCCTCCCCATAACTGCATTGACCAGTGATTTTTAATGAAGAGGATAATACTAGTATTAAAATGGTAATATATATTTTAAAATTAAGCAAAATTATCTATTCGTAGTATTCTTATAATAAAAAACAAAGATAGTTATAGCAATATAATAAAATAAATTAAAAAACAAATACAATTATAAAATAATCTGTAATTTTAAATTATTGGGTAAACACTCGATAGGCAACTCCTATTTTAAAATAGGGTCCATTTTGTATCGGTTGGAATAGGGAATGGGATTTGATTTTATCGCCCTTATCGTAGAGCGCATAGCGTCGCCAGGCTGTATAACCTGCTTGGAGTGATATAACTCCATTTTCCCAAACATAATATTCCAAAAAAGCGTGGAGTTGATTATGTCCCCAAAAAGGGTGCCCCTCTCGAATGTATTGTCGCGGGAAGGAGCCCCGTAAATAGGAGGTTGTAATATCTCTGTAACGAAGACCGCTGAAAAAATTATTTGATAATTGATATTCTACATTCATCTCACCCGGCAGAACACCAAAAATGTACAGTTTATTAGTGACCCGCCAATCAATCCCCGCTAAGGGCATAAAAAAATGTCCAAAATATTCGTGATTATAATATAATCCTCCTTTTACGGTGAGGTCGGGGCTAAGAGAATAAGTGAACAGAAGCACGCCTCCTAATTGCCAGTGGTGGATTCCCCAATTTTTAAAATCAGAACTCACTTTAGGTATACCTATTACTGTGGTTTTCCATTGTTGGGACCAATGTTTTTGATAACCTATCCGCAAGGATGGCGCGAGAAATGTTACAGGAGAGATCCCCGATGTTGAATGACTCAGTTGCAGTCGTTTAAACTTTCCGCTCAGTAGTACGACATCTTTATTTTGCTGGGGAAGGGGAACAAATACTTGGGCTGTTTGCTCATTGGCAAGAAGTTGTCCTGGGGATTGTTTGTAGGGGACAGGGACGAAATATTGCGTTTCCAGGGATAATATATCAATATAGGGCTGGGCTTGAAGAGAAGCAGATAGGAGACTACCACTTATTAACCATAATATGCCATATCGAATAGCAAAAGTTAAGGGGTTCATATTAAATACATCCTGTCTGCCTTAAAAGCGAAGAAAAAAGTTGTTGCACATTTTTGATTACTCTCCGCTATTTTTTTGACGCTTCAGTTGTTTCTTAAGTGAATCAATTGTATGTTGTTTTTGTTTGATTTGAGAATGTCGGTGTTTCTCTTTTCTCGTAGGAGGAGAGTGCTTGCGTTTCTTTTTATTAAAATTATGATGGTGAGGGCATGCTTGTTTTCCCATATGATGCATGCGGGGTTGATGGCCGCTTCTTTTTTTAAAACATTTCCCGCTTTTCTCCTGATGTTGACAATAATAGCTAAATAAATTAACAGTAGTGCAAATAATAATAGCTCCCATAACGAGCACAATAAATCCCCCTACATAACGATAGACCTTGGCGAGTTGTTGCTGGTAAGAATAGGCCAAAAACCAGATAGCAAAGAGTAACGTGAGAAATTCAAGCGTATAAATAAAATTTATCTTAAAGACGTTGAATAAAAGCAGCTCCATAGGTATAATTTGTACTAAAGGTAAAATAAATGGTGTTAATAATCAAATTGTTGTTGTGTAATATTTAAACGAGCCCCCATGCTAATGTAGTCAGTTGTCATATTTAAGTGAGGTATAGCCCCCTTACTTTGACGATGTAAATAGCGTAGATCGATAAAAAGATTATGCCAAAGTTCATAAGAGACTGTAACATCATATACTTGTAATTGTTTTTTAACCCCTTGCAATAATTTGTTATTATACGATTGTTCGCGTGTCGTGTAAGGTTTGAAAATATTGCCTCCCCAGTTTGTCCCCGTCGTATCCGTTCCCTTAGTAGCCATAAGTACTTTGGCTTTGATAAACCATTTGGGCGCCGGTTGGTATTGCACTTTTCCCAGCCATTCATAAAAATTGGCCCCTAAGGGATGTGCTAATGGTTGGTTATAATGGGAGTATTCCGCAAGACTGTCATGATATGAATAAGTATAGGGCCGTACAGTGTTGAATTCGATTTGGGCATCCAGATTATCAACACCCGCTACATCAATGTATTTGAGCCCGGTTTGAAAACCTTGCTTATTTCCCCACCAACCGCTTTGTTGAATCAATTCATAGAATCGCCACTCGTCCAGCAATATTTGGCCATACCATGAGAAATGGTTTAAAAAATTAACTTTCCAGTCCAGACCAGCCAGAGCGTTATCCGCACTTCCTAATTCTTGTTCAACAGACCGATAGAAAATGACAGGATTTAGATAGTTAATCTCAAACCGGGACCGGTGAAAAATAATCCCTTCGAACAAACCCAGGTTAACATGATCAGTGATGTTCCAGCTTAAGTGATGGAAGGCCCCGTACTTTTTAGGGACTAATATGTTAGGGGAGGTGTAATGTTGGGCGGCAAATTGAGTAAACAGATTCGTGTATTCTAATCGCCAAATATTCGTTTGTGATTTAAGAAATAAATAATTATTGGAATAGTTGGAAAGAAAGAGAGAGCGGTGACCGTTGCCGATAAAGTTTCGCCCATAACCAAATTGGAGACTTATATGGTCGGTGGCTTTGGTGGTAATATAACCTTGAGCATCTAAATAATCCACCCCTGGTGCGGTAGAATCTTCAGGAGTAAAGAAGGCTTTATAGGGCTTATAAAAACCTTGATGAGGAACAGCATTATATCTTTGAATTCTGTTTTGTACAAAAGTCGGGTAGTAGGCTTGGTTTTCCGTAATGGAACTGTAGAAACCGACCTTTTTGTCAATCCAACCTCTTATTTTAACCCCCCTGGTATTTCGGAATCGGGGGGTAGCATGACGGAGTTCTTTCCCCGCTGTCCCATAAATAACGGGGTTGATTTTTAGTAAAAAGCTATCACTAGAGGTATGGTAAAAATCGGCTTTGTTTCGATAAAAGTACTTGAAAAGGGGAGCGTCTGCTTGGATAGCTGGCCGATGGGCCCATTCGGCATTGTCCTTATATATTTTGTAAATGTTATAGCGATCCAGCCCTGTAATGGTTACTTTCATGGTATCGAATCGGTTCGCGTAATTCGTTAAAGCTTGACGGGAAAAGGGTTTGTGAGTAGTGTGAAGACCGGAGGCAAATGAGTTCGTTCGAATCTCCAAACGGTCTAAGTAATGATAAAACCGACTATTTAAGGGTTGATAGGTACTTTGCCCCCAAGCCGAAACTACTGTAAAAAAGAGTAATAAACTTACTACCAAGCGTCCCATGTAGGTAAATTACTAAAATGTTATAAAAAGTCAATAAATGGGAGTTATTCACTATGCCGGGAACCGGGGGGATCTTCAAATGTTTTGTGAAATATTTTGTTGATATGATGCCATTTGCCCCATCTGTGATTGAATCCTTCATACGTGCCGTCTGGGACATAAAGAGCCCTTACCCCTTTCGCTCCCTGTAAAGGCACTAAGTGGTCGTAAATAATCATATTTCGTTCTTGTGAATAAGCCAAAGTTACGTGAGCATCTTGCTTATATTCAAGTAAAAAACGGGTCTTGGTCGTCTTTTTAGTAGTATCTGAATTAAAGACAAAACGACGGGCGCCAAAAAGGGGGTGGTCGTTGTTATTAAAATGAAGCACATCCAACAGTTTTTTGTCGCTTCTGCGGCTATGGGCATCCCAACCGAAGAGATAGTAATATTTCTTGAACCATACTTGTTTTTGGTAAATATTGTAGTATTTGGCGCCATACCAATTTTCATGGTCTAATATAGTATCTTCCGGGTTACTGATTATTACAGATTTATCATATAAGGGATACAAGCGAAGTGTATCGCTGTTCATTTGGATAGAACCATAATGGCGGTAACTCCCTTTCGGTAGGCGAATGCCCCACGTAAAGATACGAAAGGAACGATCTGCTGGATATTGTATAGATATCAGGTTCAGGGAATCAAAAGGATACTCGAAGGAATTTCTGACGCTGAGGGCCTTTACTAAATGAGGAATAAGTTGAAAGCATTTCATTTTTCGCTCATTAGCGTTTCGAGCTTCGTACATGTCGGTTTGCAATTGCTGTAGCGTATCTTCATAATTTTGTAGCTGCCGACGTTGTTTATTAGTAAGGTCATTTTGACCTGGGCAAAGAAAAGCTACCGTGATAAAAACAAGAGTTGCCGCGCTATGAGTAATAAAGGTGGACATGGTGCAATGAGTCATCTTATTGTGTGTGTTACCGGCGAGTTTTGGCAAGTAGCCGTAAAATTTCTATATAAAGCCAAATGAGCGTGATCATAAGCCCAAAGGCAGCAAACCATTCCATATATTGGGGGGCACCCTGCTCGGCTCCTCGCTCAATAAAATCAAAATCCAATACTAAATTTAAGGAAGCAATGATAACTACAAACAGGCTAAATCCGATGCCTATGATTCCGCCCTCATGTATATAAGGCACGGAAGTACCGAACATACTCATTATAAAGGAGATGAAGTAGATTAGGGCTATACCGCCGGTAGCAGCCATCACACCTAAACGAAACTTACGCGTCACCTTAATAATACCGGCCCGGTAGATAAACAGTAAACTGAAAAGTACCCCTAATGTTAATAGGACGGCCTGGAAAGCAATACCCGGGTATTGCGCTTCTAAAAAAGCTGATATACCTCCTAAGAAAAGACCCTCTAAACCTGCATATACGGGAGCCGTATAACGGGCCCATGATTTTTTGAATATAGTTACTAATGCCACTATAAATCCTCCTATACCTCCGCCTATCATCCAGGGCATTACAGCAGCAGACCCGGCTTCAGCACTGCTAAAAGCAAAGAAGTATTTCCAAGTCAATACCGCTGGCACCAATAGGATTAAAAACAAGAGAAAACATTTATTAACAGTACCCATTACCGTCATGGTAGAGGAAGCTCCCTGTACCTCTTGCCGGGCTTTTTCGAAGGTTTTGTTACTAAGAGCAGGATTACTAGTACGCATAGGGGGGCTCTTTTAGAAACTTACTTATAATCGTTCTATTACCATAGCAGAAGCACCACCACCTCCGTTGCAGATACCCGCCGTGCCAATTTTAGCATCATGGTGTTTAAGCACCGATAGCAAGGTAACGACGATCCGGGTGCCAGAGCAGCCAATGGGATGCCCTAATGAGACAGCTCCCCCGAAAACATTGACTTTTTTGGGATCTAAGTTCAACTTTTGATTATTGGCAATGGCTACCACGGAAAAGGCTTCGTTAATTTCAAAATAATCTACATCCTCCAGGTTGATATCAGCCTTATCGATAGCACGGGGAATAGCTTTTGAAGGGGTGGTGGTAAACCATTCGGGAGCTTGGGCTGCATCAGCAAAAGAGCGGATCTTAGCTATTGGAGTCACTCCCAACTCTTCTACCTTCTCTTTACTCATTAACACCGTAGCTGCGGCTCCATCATTAATTGTAGAAGCATTGGCGGGCGTTACTGTGCCGTCTTTCTGAAAAACCGTGGGTAGTTTGGGGACCTTGTCATACTTGATGTTTTTGAATTCTTCATCTTCAGATACCTCCTTGGGATCTCCTTTTCGCTGAGGAACTTTTACGGGTGTGATTTCATCATCGAACCATCCCTTCTCAGTAGCTTCTGTGGCGCGCTTATATGATTCTATAGTATATTCATCTTGTGCTTCCCGGGAAATATTGCATTCCTTAGCACACAGTTCGGCCGCATTACCCATATGGTAATCATTGTAAACATCCCACAAGCCGTCTTTTATCATACCATCGATCAATTTGCCATCTCCCAGCTTATAGCCAAAACGGGCTTTATCAGCATAAAACGGGACATTGGACATGCTCTCCATACCGCCGGCCACTACAATTTCATTGTCGCCTAACATAATACTTTGCGCTCCGATCATCATAGACTTCATCCCCGAAGCACAGACTTTGTTGACCGTGGTAGCTGGTACGGTTTCCGGGATATCAGCATAGATAGCTGCTTGCCGGGCCGGGGCTTGTCCAATATTAGCGGTTAATACATTACCGATAAAGCTTTCCTGTACCTGTTCGGGTTTGATATCTGCTTGTTTTAAAGCTGATTTGATAGCGGTCGCTCCTAATTGAGGGGCTGATACTTTTGATAGAGCGCCTCCCATACTACCGATTGGGGTTCGAGTAGCTGAAACGATATACACTTCTTGCATAATTTGGAGTTTTAGTTTGTAGAAAAAGGGTGAATTGTCGTCATAATTAATGAGTATACAAAGTTAATGGAATTCTTCTTAACTTATAACTTCCACCGATGACCGTAAGATAACGCCACTAATTTTTTCTATCTTCGGTTATCAGTATTGATAAGGTTTGACGTTTATGCGGAACTTGATCTATTTCTTAATCAATAAACACCAGGATTTTGTCCGGGGGATTGTGGTTATCGCTGCATTACTGCTTATTATCATTTGGTTCCCTGAAGGCGGTCAGTTCAAGTATCAATATACGGAAGGGAAACCGTGGCGCTATAATGATCTTATCGCCCCTTTTGATTTTGCTATTCAGAAAAGTGAGGAAGAGGTAAACAAAGAGAAAAAACAAATACTTGAAAACTTCAAGCCTTACTACCGAGTGGATACGGCCTTATTCAAACAAAAGAAGCAAAATTTCAAAAAAGAGTTCCGACAACGCTATAGTCAGTTGGGGCAGCAACAACAATCAACTACCCAAGAACAGAAAAAAACATTTACTCAAATTGAGGATACCAGTCGATACATAAAATTAGGTGTTGACCTCTTACATCATATTTATCAAAAGGGAGTAATACATTTAGCTGAACCCCATCGGTCTTTTGAAACCTCCAAACAAATAAATGTTTTAAAAAATAATGTAGCGGAAAAAAAGAAAGTCAGTAGTTTTTATACTCGGGAAAGTGCTATTCAATGGTTGCAGGATACAGTAAAAGGATATGATTATAGCTATTTTTTGACGCCGCTGTTGGTCTCTGCTGTACAGGCCAATGTAAAATACGATAAATCGACTACGGAACAGCTAAAGGAAAAAGCATTAGAAAATATCTCCACCACAAGAGGAATGATCCAGGAGGGAGAGATAATCATCAATAAGGGCTCTATTGTCACTGATGAAAAGTATCAAATACTTCAATCTTTGGAACAGAAATACGAAGAAACGATAGGAGGTCCGCAAAAATATTACACAGTACGAGGGGGATACTTTGCTTTAATTTGTTTAGCTCTGGGAGTTTTAATGATCTATTTATACCTCTTCCGCTCAGAAATCTTTTTTAATGTTCGCAAGTTAATGTTTATCCTGTTTATAATAGTAGCTATTGTAACATTTACCGGTTGGATGCTGGAGTTAGGAGTACCCAGTATTTATATCATCCCTTTTTGTATTATTCCTATACTTACTCGGGCATTTTTTGATGTACAAACTGCCGTATATACGCTTATAAGCGGTGTACTGATTACCAGCTTGATTGTCCCTAATAGTTTCACCTTTGCGCTCCTGAATATTTTTGCCGGTATGATGGCTATTTTCTCCAATGTCCATCTGCATTACCGGAGTCACTTTTTTATTTCAAGTATCATCATATTATTTACTTACTTTTTAAGTTATACCGGTATCGTATTAGTTCAAGAAGCGGATTGGCACATGATTGAATGGAGTAATTACGGTTGGTTGACGATCAATGTTTTATTAACCCTCTTAGCTTATCCCTTGTTGCCCTTTTTTGAAAAACTGTTCGGGCTTATGTCAGAAGTTACTTTGTTTGAATTATCGGATTTAAACAAACCTTTGTTAAAACAGCTTTCGGTGAAAGCTCCCGGCACTTTTCAACATACATTACAGGTAGCAAACCTGGCGGAAGAAGCGGCTGATCAAGTAGGGGGGGATCCATTGTTAACACGAGTGGGGGCCCTGTACCATGATATCGGTAAGATGGATAAACCCATGTATTTTATTGAAAACCAGAGTCGGACTGTAAATCCTCATGATGAACTTGACTTTGAGGAGAGTGCTAAGATAATCATCGCTCATGTTCATAAGGGGGTGGAAATGGCAAAACATTATAACTTACCTGAAATTATTATTGATTTTGTACGAACCCATCACGGCACTTCCAGAGTCGAATACTTTTATCAGTCTTATTTGAAAAATTACCCCAAAGAATTTGTCGATGAAAGTAAATTTCGATATCCTGGTCCAATCCCTTTTTCTAAGGAAACAGGGATACTCATGTTAGCCGATTCCGTAGAGGCTGCCTCACGTAGCTTGAAGGATCCGGAAGAATCAGATATCGATAGTTTAGTGGATAATATTGTAC
>CAZIGO010000032.1:0-5188 GCA_964538595.1 uncultured Chitinophagales bacterium
CCAAAACTGGATTCCGCTCGTATGTGGATGCGTTCTTCTTCCCACCCCACTCCCTCCTCCCTACAACGTTACAGTTCCCGTTACGCCACTAACTTTTCCTTACAAGAAAATAAATGGTACCGCTATGAGTTACTCACTAACAAATTACCCTTACCGGACAATGGGTCTGCATTCCTCCAACAAAATACCTATCTTGAACGCGAGGATAGTGCCTATGTTTATTTAATAAAAATTGATGATTATGCCTTAGAGGGCGATGTAGCACCACTTTCTTATATAAAAACAGAGATCAAAAAGTCTATAATAAATTCGCGTAAACAAGCGTTTATCGAAGAAATGTATCAAAATATTTACCAAAAAGCGTTAAAAGAAAAGCGATTTGAAGTTTATTTATAAACAACGTACTCTTCCCCTACTTCTCCTCTTACTTCTTCCCTTTTTAGGGATGAGCCAATCAGGCAAAAAAGGAACCACAGTTGATAAAATAGCGGGCATCATAGGAGATAAAATTATTTTATTATCCGATATAGAGTTTCAATATCAGCAATATAAAAATCAAGGACTCAAAAAGGGGTATGACATTTCGGGGAGTGGCAGTAACATGAAATGCCAACTTTTCTCGGAAATGTTAAAGGAAAAGATGATGCTGATCCAGGCCAAGGCTGATAGTATAACGGTGACAGATAAACAAGTTAATAATGAATTAGAGCGGCGAATTCGGTATTTTGTTAGTCAAATCGGTTCCCGCCAGAAACTGGAAGAATATTACGGTAAATCTATTGTTGAAATTAAAGATGAGTTCCGCAGCGATATCAGAGATCGGCTTATCGCCCAACAAATGCGCAACCAAATTATTAAAGATGTTAAAGTCACTCCAACAGCCGTCCGAAATTATTTTAATAACCTACCTGAAGACAGTTTACCATATTACAATGCCCAAGTGGAGGTGGCTCAAATTGTACGATTCCCACAAACCAGTGAATTACAAGACTCCCTCGCACGAGAGAAAACTAAAGAATTACGACAGCGCATCAAAGGGGGCGAGGACTTTGAAACAATGGCTATCATCTACTCCGAGGACAAAGCTACCGCTCAACAAGGAGGTGAAATGGGTTTTAAAAAGAGAAGTGAGCTCCCCAAGTCCCTACAAGGACCGGCATTTAGCTTAGACCAAGGCGAAGTATCAAAAGTGATCGCTTCGGAACAAGGCTATCACCTCATCAAAATGTTAAAACGACGAGGAGAAAAAATCAATTTACGCCATATACTGATCCAACCCACTATTACCAGTTCAAACTTAGCCCAAACAGAGCAATTCTTAGATAGTCTTCGAACAAAAATTAAAAATGGATCCCTAAAATTTTCAAAGGCCGCCCGCCGTTATTCTCAAGATGAAGAGACTAAACAAAATGGAGGAATGTTAATGAATAGACGACGGGGAAGCACTTATTTTAACATGGAACAGCTCGATCCTTCTCTCTACTTTGCTATAGAAAAGTTGGAACCCGGAGAAATCTCAAAACCCACCCTCTTTCGAACGCAAGAAGGGAAAAAGGGATATAAGATTGTCAAACTGATCTCTGAAACAGAACCGCACAAAGCAAGTTTAGAAAAAGACTACAACAAAATTCAAGAGGCAGCTAAAAAACAAAGGCAACAGGAAGTTATGCAAGAATGGCTTAAAGAAAAAGCGAAAAAAAACTATGTATTTATAGCCCCGGAGTTTAAAAAATGTCCACAGTTAGACATGTGGTTAGAACACAGTAACAGTTTTAGCTCAAATTAACTACGTAACAAAGAAACTTTAACATATATGTCCCCATCGGATTCGAAAACTGAAGCCCAAGCAGTTGATACACTGGCCCAAAATTATGAACAGTTAAAAAAAGAGATTGGTAAGCGCATAGTTGGGCAAGAACAAGTGATTCGTGATGTCATTATTTCTATTTTATGTGACAGTCATTGTTTGTTAGTGGGCGTACCCGGTTTAGCCAAAACTTTATTGGTGCAAACGATCGCTAATGTGTTAGATCTTTCCTACAAGCGCATACAGTTTACCCCTGACTTAATGCCCTCTGATATTACGGGAGCCGAAATTATGGATGAGAGCCGTAATTTTAAATTTAATAAAGGACCTATTTTCGCCAATATTATTTTAGCGGATGAAATTAATCGTACGCCTCCTAAAACTCAGGCTGCCTTATTAGAAGCTATGCAAGAGCGCTCTGTCACTGCCGCAGGTACTAACTATCCCCTTGAGCTTCCCTTTTTCGTGCTAGCCACACAAAACCCCATCGAACAGGAAGGAACGTACCCCCTCCCCGAAGCTCAACTCGACCGATTTATGCTCAATATTTGGATGGACTATCCTCCTCACCAAGAAGAATTGCAAATTGTAAAAGAGACGACTTCCGATAAAAGTTTCAATCTGGATACCGTCTTAACAGGAGATGAAATTTTAAGATACCAACAATTGGTCCGCCAAATCCCTATTCCTGATAATGTAGTGGAGTACGCGGTAACATTAGCCCAAAAGACCCGTCCTAACCAAGGAGAAAAGACCCCTGATATTGTAAAAGAATATATTACATGGGGAGCCGGTCCACGAGCCTCTCAATATTTAGTATTGGGCGGTAAATGCCATGCCGCCATCAACGGTAAGTATTCACCGGACATAGAAGACATACAAGCTATTGCCCTACCCGTACTCCGACACCGTATCGTCCGTAATTACCGAGCTGAAGCTGAAAATTTCAGTATAGAAAATATCGTCGACGAGCTATTGTAGTAACGTGATCCTCATCATAGTTTCTTTTCCAGAAAATACCCATACTCGAAATAAAGTCCTATTATGGATACTATTATACAACCTCAACACTTAAAAAACGCTTATACCTATTCCGGATTCAAACACTTAGTCGAACAATTATTAAAGGAGAGCAAAGCAACAAGTGGCAACGATGATAAGTTGGTAGACTATTCCAAACTTAATTTACAGCGCATGAAGCGATTAGAAAAACAAGTGGAACTGCTTCCTGCCATAAAGAAACAATTAGACGCACTTCAGCAAGATTGGTACTGGGTAGTTTTTGGAGAAGGTTGGTGCGGGGATGTAGCGCAAAACCTTCCTATAATAGCTAAAATAACTAATGCCACCTCCCATATTTCTTTACAAATACTACTCCGCGATCAACACTCCCATTTGATGGATCATTACTTAACGAACGGGGGCAAAGCCATACCCAAGCTAGTTTGCATTAACCAAGACAACATGAAAGAATTAGGAACATGGGGTCCCCGCCCGGCACCTATACAAAAAGAAGTTATGCGCATCAAAGGGGAAAAAGAAGCGGCCCAAGCTACAAAAGATGAATATGTAGAAGAGCTCCACAAAAAAATACATAAGTGGTATGCACAAGATCAAGGGAAAACAATTCAAAAAGAATTGGCTTCACTAATTAAACAATGGCGTCAATCTTAAGCCAGCGGTGGAGCAAACACATTAACTGAAATCAATTTCCGTACTATCCCCGATATTCAAACTTTGACTCAACCCTTTAATATATGTTTCACTCCCTATAACAGAATCGTGCAATACCGTACTCCTTATAGTAGAGCGGGTACCGATGATAGACTCTTCAATGACAGAATGATTGATTTGTGTATTTTCGCCGATGGACACATTCGGGCCGATAATTGAATTATTAATATCGCAGTTATCCGCTATACTAACGGGGTCGATAACTATAGAATTTTCAAATACCGGAATAGAGCTGGTAGGCTTTCCCGCTTTCTTTAACATGATGCGATTAGTATGCAATAACACATCTTTTTTACCACAATCAAACCAATTTTCAATAGCAAAACTCTTAAACTTTATCCCTTGATCGATCATTAGCTGAATAGCATCAGTCAGCTGGTACTCATTTAAGGTATGTATATTTTTTTCGATAAGATGCTCCAATGCTTCGAAAAGGGCGGCGGTTTCTTTGATGCGGTAAAGCCCTACTAAAGCCATATTGGAGGTCGGTATTTTGGGTTTCTCATCTACCTGTTGGATATACCCCTCTTGATCAATTTCCGCAATACCGAAATGTGTCGGATCATCAACTTTTTTTACGCCTAATGTGGAATGCGTTTCTTCCAGCATAGCTTCAATATCAGCTTCCACAATAGTATCTCCCAACAATATTAACAACTCTTCTCCATTCTCGATATATTCCCGAGCTGTCCACACTGCATGGCCAATCCCCTGTCGACTGGATTGAAGTACAAACTGAGCCTCTATTTGAGGATATTTGTCATTAACATAATTTTTAATCTTATCCCCAAAATCTCCGATAATAAAAACAAAGTCACGACACCCTACCTCTATTAAATCGTCAATAATATATGACAATATAGGGGTGCCAGCAACAGGAATTAGTGCTTTAGGTCGAGTATAGGTAAGCGGTTTTAATCGACTTCCTATACCAGCTACAGGTATTAATGCTTTCATAAATAATTGATTCAATAAAAGGAGAAAAGCCTATTATTGTTTCCTCCAACTCTCAAATGAACGAAAAAATGTGGCTTTTTGGCAATAAATAAAACATTTTACAATAACAGGAGCGCTATACCTACATTCAATAAACCTATTCGTTATTGAGCTGTCCCCTTCCCAAATATTTCATTATATTTAGCGCGCAAACAACAAACCACAATAAATTTACAGCTATGGAACGTGATCAAAAAATTTTCGACATTATTGATAAAGAACGAGACCGACAGGAATATGGGCTTGAACTTATCGCTTCCGAAAATTTTGTTAGTAAACAAGTAATGGAAGCTGCCGGCACTTGCCTAACCAATAAATATGCGGAGGGATATCCGGGGAAACGATACTACGGGGGTTGTCATTTTATTGACGAAGCAGAACAGTTGGCTATCGACCGGGCCTGTAAGCTGTTCGATGCGAATTGGGCGAACGTACAACCTCACTCGGGAGCTCAGGCTAACATGGCCGTTATGACTGGCTTTTTAAACCCGGGAGATAAAATTATGGGACTCGATCTTTCGCATGGAGGACACCTCACCCATGGTGCCCCCGTCAACTTTTCCGGCAAATTTTACGATGTTGTTTCCTATGGCGTTGATGCTGATACGGGACGCATCGATTACGAAAAAGTAGCCGAAAAAGCGGAAAAAG